>CALWKJ010000035.1 GCA_944381225.1 uncultured Clostridia bacterium
CGTTATTGTTATACCTCTTTCTTGTTCTTGTTCCATCCAGTCCATTGTTGCTGCACCATCGTGAACTTCTCCTATTTTGTGGTTAATTCCAGTATAGAAAAGAATTCTTTCAGTTGTTGTTGTTTTACCAGCATCAATATGAGCCATAATACCAACATTTCTTGTGAGTGAAAGATTTTCTTCCATTAATTTTCTCCTTATTTTTAATTTTAATTTATACGGTTATCTCCGTTTTGATAAAAAATCAAATAATTTTATCAAAATTTTATTTTTAACATTTTAATTAAATTCAAACTTATATTTTAAAACATGTAATTTATAAACTTGCTACATGTGTTTTTTGAAAATTATAAAATCATTTTATTTAACATAAGAAAAATGTTTATGAAATACATAATTTTTATGTTAATTTTAATAAATTTTTTGCATTATTTTAAATTTTAACATGAAGAACGAGGCTCACGGGTGTTTGTCCACGCAGGAGTGTGCTTTGCACATGACTTCGTCGAAACTGTCGTTTTTACCTAAATTTGCTATCGCAAATTTTTGCTTTTCACTCCATTTCTCCTCTCCCCACAAAATGTTTTCACAATTTTGCGGGGTCCCCATATTTTGTTTTAAGTAAACAAAGTTATTCATGATTAAAATTTAAAATAATTACCATTTGTAATGAGCGAAAGCCTTGTTAGCTTCAGCCATTCTGTGCATTTCATCTCTTCGCTTGATTGCAGAACCTTGATTATTGTAAGCATCCATAAGTTCTCCTGCAACTTTTTCTTCCATTGTTCGCTCACTGTTTCTCTTTCTAGCAAACAAAACAAGCCAACGAACTGCAAGAGTTTGTCTTCTTTCTGGTCTGATTTCCATTGGAACTTGGTATGTTGCACCACCAACTCTACGACCTTTTGTTTCTAAAACTGGTTTTACATTTTCTATTGCTGTAGTAAACACATCAACTGGATCCAAACCAGTTTTCTTTGCTATAATATCAAAAGCACCATAAACAATGCTTTGTGCAATTCCTTTTTTGCCATCATACATAACCTGATTTATAAACTTTGTTACAAGTTTGTTATGATATTTTGGATCTGGAAGCACATCACGTTTTGGCACGCCACTTCTTCTTGGCATATTAACTCCTTTTAAATTCACGTACGTGAATGATTAGTAAAATTTTAATTATTTAGGTTTTTTAGCGCCATACTTAGAACGACTCTGATTTCTTTTTGCAACACCAGAAGCATCTAAAGCACCACGAATAATATGGTATCTAACACCTGGCAAATCTTTAACTCTTCCTCCACGCACCAAAACAACACTATGCTCTTGCAAATTGTGCCCAATTCCAGGAATGTAACAAGTTCCTTCTTGACCGTTTGAAAGTTTTACACGGGCAATTTTTCTAAGAGCTGAGTTAGGCTTTTTAGGCGTTGTTGTTTTTACTGCCAAGCAAACACCTCTTTTTTGAGGGCAGTTTTCTAGAAGTGGAGATTTGCTTTTTTTATCAAATGTCTTTCTACCACTTTTAACCAACTGATTTATTGTAGGCATGTCTTTCCTCCTTTTATAATTTTTCTAACATTAAAAACAAAATAGGCAATGTTGCAATTAAATATCTTTAATTTGCCACATTGCCTATAACATTTCGTGTTTAAAAAAGTGAATTGTCACTTTACTAACACAACATGCACCATGCACACAAATTTGTGCAGTTTCGGTAAAGCAAATGGTAAAATAAAGTTGCTACCTGCTGTTTGTTAATGCCGGCCTAATAAAAATTAGGACTTTTTGCAAAATTATGTTTAACAAACACAAAATCGCAAATAAAATATAACAAAAAAGCGATTGTTTGTCAATCGCTTTTTAAATTTAATTTTGCAAATTTTAATATTGCATTTCATCCTCATCTGTAATACCCATTGTATCCTTATACTCTGCGTATAGTTTATCATTAATATCTTCTGCTATTATTAACAATTCCCTTTCTGTTAAATATGCATTTTCAATATCTGATTGCTTTGGAATTCCAAAGTCATAATCTTTGCATCTTCTTGCAATTTTCATTAAGTAAAAACTATCGAAAACTATTGAAATAAATTTATAAGAGTCAATTTCGCACAAATCACATTTATATTCTTTTCTAAGTTGACTTTGGTATTGCGTTTTATCATATTTGCGTTTTGTTTTTAAACTTACAAAACAGTCTTTGTATTCAACCATTGGGAGCACAATTTGCTCTACTACATCATAAAACCATTTTATTTGTTTTAAAGCATATTTATTTTCCATATTTACCTCACAAGCATAATATCACACATTTTATGTTGTGTCAATCTTCATTTTTATTCAGCAAACTGAGAATTATACAATTCTGCATAAAATCCATTTTGTTTTAAGAGTTGTTCGTGGTTACCTTGTTCAACAATATTGCCATTTTTCATAACCAGTATTTGATCTGCGTTTTTTATCGTTGATAATCTATGCGCAATAACAAAACTTGTTCTTCCTTGAGTTAATTTATCCATTGCCTTTTGAATCATAATTTCTGTTCTAGTATCAACGCTTGATGTCGCTTCGTCCAAAATTAACATTGGAGCATTGTTAACCATTGCCCTTGCAATAGTTAATAATTGTCTTTGTCCTTGGCTTATGTTTGACGTTTCATCAAGCATCATATCGTATCCGTTTGGAAGTGAACGTATAAAGTGGTCTATGTGAGCAAAACAACAGGCGTCTTCTATTTCTTTATTTGATTTATTTGGTGTGCCATATGAAATGTTTTCTCTAATAGTTCCGTCAAATATCCAAGTGTCTTGAAGTACCATTCCAAAAAGTGCACGAACATTTTCTCTTGTCATATCTCTTGTGCTAACGCCATCTATTAAAATTTCGCCTTTGTCAATTTCATAAAATCGCATAAGCAAATTTACAAGCGTTGTTTTGCCAGCACCTGTTGGCCCAACTATTGCAACTTTTTGCCCTGGAAGAATTTTTGCACTAAAATTGTGAATAATTGGTTTTCCTTCTTCATATCCAAAACTGACATTTTTAAACTCAACCAACCCTTTTATTTTATCTAATTTAATTTTGTTTTTAGATTCTTTTTCCTGTTCTTCTTCATTTAAAAATTCAAAAACTCTTTCACTTGCTGCAGCTGCACTTTGAAGCGTTCCACTAATTTGTGCAACCTGACCTATTTGTTGGTTAAAAGTTCTCATGTACTGAATGAAAGCGACAATAGTTACAGCAAACACAGGGTTTTTTATGGACATTATTCCACCTATTACACAAATTAATACATATACAATATTTGAAATAAAATTCATAATTGGGTACATTGAGCCAGAAAGGAATTGTGAAATAAAAGCCGAAGAAAATAAATTTTTATTTACAACTTCAAAATCTTTTTGAGCTCTTTTTTCTGCATTAAATGTTTTAACAATATTGTGAGCATAATAATTTTCTTCAATAATTCCATTTATTTCTCCCAACGCATTTTGTTGTTTAATGAAAAATTTTTGTGAAAATTTAACAATTATTGAAACTAAAATTAAACTTATTGGCATTGCGCAAAGCGTAATTAAGGTGAGTTGCCACGAATTTACAAACATCATAACTAAAGAGCCTATAAGCATGGTTATGCAAGTAACAATATTGCTTAAACTTTGATTTAATGTTTGACCTATTGTGTCAACATCGTTTGTGACCCTGCTTAAAATATCACCGTAACTTTGCGTGTCAAAATACTTTAAGGGAAGCACATTTATTTTGTGCGAAATGTCGCTTCTTAATTTTTTTGTAACTTTTGCAGTTACTCCACTTAAAATAAAGCCTTGAAAATATGAAAATAGTGCACTGACTAAACTCATGCATACAAGCCAAAGAGATACCGTCATTACCTTTTGCAAATTAACAGAAATATTTTGTGAAATTGAATTAAAAATTTCTTCACTTACAATTTTTGTTACATTTGGAAGCGCCAGTGCAAGAATGGTTCCAATTACTGCAAATAAAAGCGAAAAAACAATACTTGTATAATTTGGTTTTAACGATTTAACTAGCATTTTCATTGATTTTTTAAAGTTTTTTGCTTTTTCACCCGAGCCCATCATCCCTCTGCCCATTGGCCCATGCTGTCTTTTTGGAGTTTTATTTTCTGATTTTGTCATTTTAGTTCCTCCTGTGATAATTGGGAGAGCGCAATTTCTTTATAAACCTCGCAAGATTTTAACAACTCGTCATGCGTTCCATATCCCACCATTTTTCCTTCATCTAACACAACAATTTTATCGGCATCTATAATTGTCCCAATCCTTTGAGCAACTATAATTTTTGTAGCATCTTTAGTGTGTTTTTTTAACGCTTTTCTTAAGTTTTTGTCGGTTTTGTAATCTAAGGCTGAAAAACTATCATCAAAAATTAAAATCTCTGGTTTTTTTACTAATGCCCTTGCTATGCTTAATCTTTGTCTTTGTCCACCAGAAACATTGGTTCCACCTTGTGCGATTTCATAATCTATTCCACCTTCTAGTTTCTTAACAAAGTTTGCTTGACTTATTTTTAAACACATTTCGAGTTCTTCATCCGTAGCGTTTTTGTTTCCATATAACAAATTGCTCTTTATTGTTCCACTAAACAAATACCCTTTCTGTGGCACATATCCTAATTTTTTGTTCAGTTCTTTAATTTTATATTGTTTAACGTCTTCGCCGTCAACCAACACTTCGCCTTCTGTTGCATCAAAAAATCTTGGTATTAAATTTATAAGTGTGCTTTTCCCACTGCCGGTTGACCCAATAAAGGCAATAGTTTCACCTTTATTTACTTTAAAAGATATGTCTTTTAAAACGTATTCTTCAGCGTCAGGATATTTAAACGACACATTTTTAAATTCAACTGTACCTTTATTTTCTTCGGTGGTAGAAACACCTTCGCCATCAGAAATTTTTGATTTGGTAGAGAGAACTTCATTAATTCTTCGCCCCGAAACCACGCCTCTTGGTATAAATACAAAAAGCATTGATATGAACATAAAACTCATAAGCACATGCATTGCATATTGGGTAAATGTAACCATTGTATAGTACTCGATTGCGCTAACATTAATTAAATAAGCACCAACCCAATAAATGGCAATTGTAAGCCCGTTCATAATAAGTTCAAGCCCCGGCCACATAAGCGCCATAACTCTGTTAACAAACAAGTTTGTTTTTGTTAAATCTTTGTTTACAACTTCAAATTTTTCTTCTTGTTCTTTTTCTGCATTATATGCTCTTACAACTCTTAATCCTGTTAAATTTTCCCTTGTTACATTGTTTATTTTGTCAGTCTTTTTTTGAATTTGTGAAAATTTAGGCACTGCAACAAAAAACAAAAACAACACAAGCAAAATCATAACAAGCAGTGCGCCAGCCGTAGTCCAAGAGAGTTCAACACTACTACCAATAATTTTGCTAATAGCAAAACATGCCATAACCGGTGCAGTTATGGCCATTCTTAATGTCATAAAAATTGTTTGTTCAACCTGTTTTATGTCGTTGGTCGACCTTGTTATTAGCGATGCTGTAGAAAACTTGTTCATTTCTTCCATGGAAAATGAATTTACTTTGCTAAAAATTGTTGTTCTCAATTTTTTGGAAAATCTCGCTGCCACCATTGAAGCCATAAAATTAACCACAATAACACTAACACATATTCCCAGCGCAATTAAAATCATTTTCCAACCAACATCCCAAAGCGCTTGAGAGGTTAACTCTGCACCTTGTGCATGCTGTTGAATTAATGAAATAATGTTTCCCATATACTCAATAAGTTCCATTTCCAGATAAACCTGAAAAACAATTACACCAACAACTAATATTGATAATATCCAGTCTATAAATTTAAAATATTTGAGTAATTTTAACATTTTGTCTCCTTTGAATTGAATATTATATTTTCATATAAAAAAGTGTAAATAAAATACAACATTTATCTTTATATGAGTGTCAAATTTAATTTGTCAAATAAAAATTAAGTATGTTAACTAAACTTTTACTTTTGCTTTTCTATTTCTTTAACAATGTTATTTATAACCTGATTTTTGTTGTGCCACCAATCTCTGCTCCAAACTCTAAAAATGTTCCAGCCTTTTGATTTTAAAAATTGATTTCTAAAAACGTCTCTTTCAAGTGGTGAAGGCGAACTTGATATAACTGTTTGGTCAGTTTCAATTCCCAACAAATATTTATCTTTTTTTCTGTCGTACACAGCAACGCTTATTTTACTATTTGAATTGCCAAGATTAATTTCTGTTTTGTAGCCAAGTTTTGTTAAGTGTTCGGCAATTTGATTTTCTATAGGCAAAATTGTGCTATTATTTTTTGTAGGCATTACACTCTCATTAAAACTATTTAAAATTGTTTTAATTTCTTCTTGGTTCCCATTAGAAACTGCTCTTACATATGTTAAATAACTTTTAAGAAGTTTTGGTCCGATGAATTTTGCATTATCAACCTTTAATTCCTCTGGTTCAATGCTTGTAACAACATAAATTTTTTGTTTTGCTCTTGTTATTGCAACATTTAATCTATTTTCACCACCTTCGTTTGAAAGCGAACCAAAGATTGAATTTACTTTGCCATATTCGTTTCTTGCATAACTGATTGAAAATATTATTATATCTCTTTCATCGCCTTGTACATTCTCTAAATTTTTAATAAATAAACTAACATCTTCTCCGTTTTCAATTCTGTTTGTTTCTTTTATGTACAAATTCCTAAATTCATCATCATTATAACACTGTTTTTCCATTAAATCTTCTATGCAATTTTCCTGCTCAACATTAAAGGTTATAATTCCTAAAGTTTCGTTGTTTTTTCTGTTCTTTAATATTTTCTTTGTAAGTTCAACAACTTTTTGCGCTTCAACTATATTTTTCCTATCTTGCCACATTCCATCAACCAAAATTCTTTCAATTGGTTTATGCCTTAAATTTTTTGAAACATTAGGTGCTATTTGAAGTTTTCCAAAATAAAAGGCTTTGTTTGAAAAATCTATAAGTTCTTCATTTTTGCTTCTATAATGATATGTAATGTTGCTACTAGAAAATCTAGAAACGGCTAAATCTAGCAAACTTTCAACCTCTAGTGCAGCCTGTGTTGAATAGTCTAAATCATCATCTACGCTTGCCCCCATATACCTTTTCATAAATGTTGTTGTTGGTCTTAGTTGTTTAGCGTCACCTGCAACAACTATCCTTTTTCCACGATATATGGTTGGAATTGTATTTTCAATAAACACTTGAGATGCCTCATCAAAAAGCACAACATCAAACATATTGCGTTTTAATGGTAAAATTGTAGAAACATTTTCTGGCGACAACAAAAAGCAAGGAAAAAGTTTAAAAAGATATTCTCCATAAACTTCCATGGTTTTTCTTATTGGCCAAAAATTCTGTTTTTTAGAAATTTGATAAACATAATCTTTGCTTTTGGGGCTACCGTCAATCATTTTCTTATAATCTTCGTTAAAGCTTTGATTTGCAATTTGTTTGCTTAATTCATTTTGCTGTTTTTTTAAACTAACTATTCTTGACCTTATATTTTCAAAGTCTACAATTCTTGACAATATTTGTTTTTGAGAAGTTTCATACTTAATTATTTCGTGATACATTCTTATTGGCATAAGCTTTGACAAAACTTCCATATATTTTAAAAATGTTCCAGAATTTTTATAGGCAAAATTTAAAACTGTTTTTTGATTGTCGTCTAAATTTTTTAAAATGCTATTTGTATCTCTTAAATCAATGTAATTTTCTACGGCAAAAAGCAACAATCTTAAAATTGAATTATTTCCATTTAAAATTCCGTCTAGTGCCATTAAATAACCACTTTCAGTTAAAACATCTTTTAAAAATTCATAATCTTTAACATACTCGTCAATGGCAACTAACGTGTCATTTATTTGTTCTTCAACCAATTTTTCTTTTTTTAGCATGTTATATTTGGCATAAGGATACATTAAAAACATAACATAACTTGCTTTAAGCAATTTCTCTGAATCTGGATAATCAAACTTTGCAATCATTTTAACAAGAGGTTTTATGTTTTTATTTGCCTTTACTTGATTGTAATACGAAAGAATTTGACGAGAGTATTTATATTTTGCAACATCAAATAGCGCTTGCCTTTTTTGCGACAAATTTTTTAACTTGTTTTGTGCTTCAATAACAACATGCACGCTTAAATCACTTTTTATATGGTCTATAAAAGGATTTTTCTTTTTTTCTTCAACAAAATTGTAATATAATTCTGCTTTATTTTTTTCGTTCAAAACTTCTAGCGCACCATTTAATTCATCATACGATAAAGCCATTAGTCGCTTGTCTTTTAACATTTGTTTATAGATAGCATAATCTACCGTTCTTTTCCCAATTTTATATGAATTGTAATACATTTCTTGCAATGAAACACCAAACGGCGTTTTTGTTGTTAAGCAATTTGAAATTATGTTTAAATTGTTTACTTCGTTGTTTAAGTGCTTTGTTAATTCGTCGTAATCTTTTTGCAATTTGTCACTGTAAACAGAATTTAAAATGTTTTGATGCGCCGAGTAACATCTTTCATAAAAGGCTCTTTTTTCTTTTTCAGCATCTGTAATAAACATCGCTTTGCCGTTTAAAGTGGAAAGTCTGTTAAAAACAACTTCTAGTGCTGCTTTTTTTTGCGAAACAACTAAAACTTTTTTGCTCTTACATATAGCGTCAGATATAACATTTACAATGGTTTGAGATTTTCCAGTTCCCGGTGGTCCATAAATAACCATGTTGCCACTTTCATTTACTTTTTTAACAACTTGTTCCTGAGCATAATCTACATTGTTTATTAAATATAAGTTTGTGTTTTTAACGCTTTTATGCTTTGCTCTTTTTGTATTTAAAAGTTCGTTTATACTGTCATTTGTGAGATGTTTTTTCTCAAGTGCAGAATAGTCGTTGTATATAGAATTTGCCAAACTGCACCTTGTTAGCAAACAAAGATGCTTAATGTCTACATTGTCATGTTCGCTTGGTTCTCCGTATCTGTTATATGGAAAAAGATTTTTTCTTGAACTGTATTCAAATTTTAGTCCAAATGTTTTTAAATAATTAAACAAACTTTGCAAATTGCTAAATTTAGACTTTAAGCAATCATACTCCATTTCAAGTTCTTCTATATTCAAATGTCCACTATCTGCCATTGCTAACATTAGAGCCTTATTTAACTGAACATTTTCTCCATACTTTAAATAAATATTAACATTTCCATCGTCTATTATATCTATAACTATTGGAAACATTAGAAGTGGAGCTTTAAAAACATAATTCCTAACTGCCCCAAAAACAAAAGGATAGCACAAATATAACTCGTATCTTCCAGTTTCTTTTTCTATCTCTTCAATTTCTCGTTTTAAACTTTTTAAATTTTGAACTTCTTGGAGTATTACTTTTTTTGAATACTCTCTTTTTTTTCTTTCATATTTTTGTTTGTCTTTTTCATTATCAAATTGCATTTGTGGATAAAGTGAATCAATATTGTTTGCTTTTAAAATGGTCTCTTTGTTCTCTTTGCTTATAAGTTTAAAAACAGTGCTTTTGCCATTCCACAAAATGTCCAAAAGTTCACTGGCCTTTTCTTGGTCTTGATACAAAATTTTACCAATGTCATATCCATTTTTTTTATTAAAATTTTTAAGGTATAAATTTCTATTTTTACCACTAATTTCAATTAAACGCTCTTTATAATATGTATATATACTTTTCATAAATTCCCTTTAATGTATAGTATAATACATCATTTTTTTTAATTCAAGCGAAAAAATTTAAAAACTGTATTTAAATTTGTATTTAAATAATATTTATCCTTATAATTCTTTTATTTTTTCTTTTTGCATATTGGTATGCAATTTTTGTTCCACTTTTTTTATTTAAATTTATATATGATTTTTTATTGCTGTCTTTTTGTGGTGGAAAGTATTTTTCATCATAATAAAAAACACAAAAATCACTGTCGTCTATCATTGCAAAATTTCTTTCAATATAACTTGCTTTATTTGATTTGTATTTTGTTTTATACATGGCTTCTTGCTCGTAGCAAAATAAATTGATTTGCTTTTTAAAAAATTTTGAATATATTTGCTCCCACTTTTCTTTTTCACTTGAAAGAATAACGCTTTCACTTTTGCAAGTGTATGCAATTCTTTTAATATAAAAATATTTTTGCTGTAACTTTGTAACGACAACATGACAAAAGTCGTTAAATTGACTTTTGCTTCCAAATAAAAAATTTGTTACCCCTTGTTTTTCAATTAAATAAATAAGCACCCTTTTTAACTTTTCTTCAAGTAAATTTGATACTTCTATTTTTCTATGACCAATAAAACAACAAGATTTATATTTTTCCATAATATATAAGTGCAGTACGCTTCACCTATATGTTAGCAACTTTATTTTATAATGTCAAATATAAGTGCAATAAATTTCACTTATACACATTTTTATTTTTGTAAATAATTTTATGGAGATTGTCATGAACTTAAACAAAGCATTTGCTATTAGATTAAGTGGTATTTTAGTAGAAAGAAACATAAGTAAATACAAACTTGAAAAAGACTCTGGGCTTACTCATTCTGCATTAAGATATATTTTTAATGAAACAAACAACGATGTGAAATTTTCAACCATAGTTAAAGTTTGTCATGCTCTTGATATGTCGTTAAATGAATTTTTTGATAATAAAATTTTTGATATAAAAAATTTAGATTTTGAATAAAAAAATAAATAAAAAAAATCACAATAAAGTTTATTTATTGTGATTTTTTGCCGTTTTTCGGCAGTCTATAAGTTTATTTTTTATTTAACAATAATATTGTCATTCTCAACATCAATATTAAGTG
>CALWKJ010000036.1 GCA_944381225.1 uncultured Clostridia bacterium
TGTTTTTCCCATTTATTAAGATTTCACCATCATCAAAATCTATAATTCCACAAATGCACTTTATAGCAGTTGTTTTTCCAGCCCCATTTTTGCCAATAAAAGCGCACAATTCACCATTTTTAACAACAAAAGATGCATTGTCAACAGCTTTTTTTGCCCCATATGTTTTTAATAAATTTTTTACTTCAAGCATACTTTCCTCACAAAATTTTTTAATATTATATATTTTATGTATAAATAAAGTCAATAATAAATGCAAAAGAATAATATTTTAGTGTTGTTGACATTATTGTCTTTGATGTTGTATATTTTATTATATTAAACATAAGGTAGAAGTATTTTGAAATTTAAAAAATCATTTGACATAGTAAGGTATAATCCAACAATAGAAAGTGGATTGCAAAGTGAACAAATAAAAGAAAGGTCTCAGCATAAATTATTTAATAAAGTCAAACAAAAAACTGGGAAGTCTTTTTTAAGAATTGTTTTTGAGAACGTTTTTACTTTTTTTAATTTTATATGGATTTTAATTTTTACTGCACTAATTCTTGTTGAAAGTTACAGCGATTTGTTGTTTATAGTTGTAATATTTTTAAACACACTTATATCCATAATACAGGAATGTAAAGCAAAAGTAGTTGTTGACAAATTAAGTTTAGTCACATTGCCCAAAGTTAAGGTTATAAGAGAAGGACAAGTATTAGAGATTGCTTCTGAAAAAATTGTGCTTGATGATATTATAAACTTGGGAATAGGAAATTCCATTCCCGCTGACTGTATTGTTGTAGACGGAAAGCTAGAAGTCAATGAAAGTCTGCTGACTGGAGAAAGTGACGCAGTTAAGAAAAATGTTGGTGATAAGTTGTTGGCTGGTAGTTTTATAATAAGTGGAACATGTTATGCTCGCGTTGACAAAATAGGAAAAGATAATTATATTCAATCAATAGCAGTTCAGGCAAAAAAATTTAAAAGTCCAAATTCAAGTTTAAATAAAGATTTAAATGCAATTATAAAGTATATAGGCATAGCAATTATTCCAGTTGGAATTTTGATGTTTGTAAACAATTACTTTTCGTACAATTACAGTTGGCAATACGCAGTTACAAAAACATGTGGAGCGTTAATTGGAATGGTTCCTGCCGGAATGTTTTTGCTTGTTACTGTGGCTCTTGCTGTTGGCGTTATAAAATTAAGCAAAAAGCGCACACTTGTTAAAGATTTATATTCCATAGAAATGCTAGCCAGAGCAAACATTCTTTGTTTAGACAAAACTGGAACAATTACAGACGGCACAATGCAAGTAAGCGAATTAATTGATTTAAACAGAATAAACGATTTATCAAATTCTCAAATAATATCAAATATTTTATACGCACAACAAACAAATAACTCCACATCAAATGCCATGCTTGCCGAGTTCGGAAAGAAAAATGATTTTAAATTATTGTACAATATTGAATTTTCCTCAAAAAGAAAGTGCACAGCAACAAGTTTTGAAAAAATAGGCACATTTGTTTTGGGAGCACCAGAATTTACAAAATGTAAACTTTCAAAAACCATCAAGAATTTAATATACGAACACACATCAAAAGGGAAAAGAGTTTTGCTTTTGGCACACTCATATTCAATGTTAAACGAAACTGAAAAACTTCCCAACGACAGTTCGGCTTTGGCTTTAATTACAATAGAGGACCACATTAGAGATGACGCATATGAAACTATTGAATGGTTCAAACAAAACAATGTGCAAATAAAAATCATATCAGGAGACAATCCAATAACGGTAAGCAATATTGCTAAAAGGGTTGGAGTTGAAAACGCTGAGGCAAGTGTTTCCTTGGAGGGAATGAGTTTGCAAGAAGTAGAAAAAATCGCAACTAATTTTACCGTTTTTGGAAGGGTGAGTCCAGAACAAAAGCACACACTTGTAAAGGCTTTAAAAAAGCAGGGGTATGTTGTTGCGATGACCGGAGACGGCGTTAATGATACACTGGCACTCAAGGAATCTGATTGTTCCATTGCAATGGCAGATGGAAGTGAGGTTGCAAGAAATTTGTCAAATTTAGTGTTAATGGATTCAAAATTTTCATCTTTGCCAAGTGTTGTAAAGGAAGGAAGACAAGTTATTAATAATGTTCAACAATCATCTACTTTATTTTTAATGAAAACTTTATTTACAATACTTTTGTCATTGTTTAGTATTGTGACCATGTCAGGATATCCTTTTCAGCCGGTGCAAATGTTTTTGTTGGAAATGTTCGTAATAGGTATGCCTTCGGTTATTTTGGCGCTGCAGCCAAACACAAATTTAATAAAAGGCGATTTTATTCCAGTTGTTTTAAAAAGAAGTATTCCAAGTGGACTTTTGATATTTTTTAATGTTTTTTGTACAATAATACTTGCCCGATTTAATTTAATAAACGCTGAAGAATTTTCGACATTGTCTACATTGGTTTTGATATTTATTGGGTATGTAAATTTATTCTTTTTGTGTTTGCCACTTACCAAAATAAGAACCAGTTGCTTAATATTGTCTATTGCATGCTTAATTGTTTCAATTATAACAATGGGTGATTTTTTTGGCATGACGGCTATTAACTTAAAGGTAGCACTTTTGCTATTGTTGTTTATAGTAATATCCATACCATTGCATGTATTTATACCAAAAATAATCCAAAAAATAGAATTAAAAATAAAGCAAAAACAGGTCAACAATCAAGAAAGAAAAGAAAGGCATATAAGAAAGATTGTATATATAGATAAAACAGAAAAAAACAAAAAAAAGCAAAACAAAAAAGAAGACTTATGAAACTAATTTCATAAGTCTTCTTTTGGAAACAGTAAATTGTGTTTAAAAGAAAAAAGTCCGTCATCTCCAATTATCACGTTGTCTAATAAAACAATTCCCAAATTTTCTAAAAGAGTTGAAAGTTTTGCATTTGCATCATAATCTTCTGCAGATGGAGATGCCTTGCCAAAAGGATGATTATGTGCAATCATAATAGATTTTGCTTTGTTTCTAATTATATTTTTTGATAATTCTAATTTGTTAATTTTCACTTCGCAGAGTTCACCCTCTGCAATTTTTTTATAACCCGAAAAGGTATTGTTTTTGCAAACGTAGCCAATTACGACACATTCAGTTTGATAAGAATTAAATATTTGTGTAAAAAAGTTGAATACATCGTTATAAGTTTTACATGAAAATTTTTTTGAACTTTTATCTTTTAGATATAATTCAAAAAGTTGAGGCAAATATGAAATTGTTTTAGCAGTTATTTCTCCAACTCCTTCAACTTGCATAAGGTCATATGGGTCAGCGTCAAGTATATTAGAAATGGAGCCAAATTCATTTAAAAGTTTATGAGCAATAACATTTGTGTCTTTTCTTGCGTTTGTCATAGTTAAAATTTGTTCAACAACTTGAACATCGCTCAAAGATTCTAGTCCTGCAACATCTATTAAATTTCTCAAACGCTTTCTATGACCATTATGTGTATGCGTGCTTAACTTTTGTGTCATGAAAAAAGTATAGCATATATGTAAATTTTGTTGCAAGTATTTGACAAAATTGAGAATGTTATGTAATACTTTTTGTAAAGGTAATTTGTATGAAAATTTGCATAAGCGCTGACAGCACTTGCGATTTGCCAAAAGAATTTGTTGAAAAATATGACATACGTCTTAACGCTATGCCATTTTCTCTTGGAGAAAACGACCTTAGACATGATGGGGTTGATGGAACAAGTGAAGATGTGTTTGAGTATGTAAAAAAAACTGGAAAACTTCCAACAACATCTGCGTATAACGAATATGAATACACGGAGCATTTTAAAAAGATAAAAGAAGAATACGATGCCATAATACACTTTTCTTTTTCTTGGGATATATCTTCAACGGGATTAAATGCACGGCGTGCAGCAGAAAAAATGGAAAATGTTTTTACTATTGACACGCAAAATTTGTCTTGTGGAATTTCCCTTTTAATTTTAGAGTGTCAAGAAATGATTGAAAAGGGTTTAGATATAAAAGATATAATAGAAAGCATAGAAAAATTAAAGAAAAAAGTTCAAGCGTCGTTTGTGATAGACACTTTAAAATATTTGCATAAAGGTGGCAGATGCAGTGGAGTTGCACTTATAGGCTCAAAATTGTTAAGCATAAAACCAAGAATTAGCGTTGTGGACGGAAAGATGATGGTTACAAAAAAATATATTGGGAACATAAACACATGCTTATTAAAATACTGCGATGACATTTTAAATGAAGTGCCAGCAAATAAAAAAAGAGTTTTTGTTGCATACTCTTCGCCAATTAAAGTAAAAGACAAAATTAAAGAAAAATTAAAAAATTATGGCTTTGAAGAAATAATTGAAGCAAAGGCAGGCCCATCAATTTGTATACATTGTGGTGAAAACACATTGGGAATTTTATATATTTCAAAATAGGAGAAGAAGATGAAAATTTGTATTTCTTGTGATAGCACTTGTGATATTCCAAAAGATTTAGTAGAAAAATATGACATTCATTTAATGCCAATAACCGTGATGCTTGGAAGCGAGGAACACCACGACGGTATTGATATCACTGCAGAAGATGTGTTTAAGTATGTAGAAAAAACAAACGAACTGGCAAAAACTTCGGCAGTAAATGTTTATGAATACAGCGAATATTTTAAAAAATTAAAAGAAAAATATGATGCAATTATTCATTTTTCTTTATCTTTTGCCATATCATCAACTGGAAACAATGCAAAAATTGCCAGCAAAGAATATGAAAATGTTTACGTAATCGACACAAAAAGTTTGTCGAGTGGCTCTGGACTTTTGGCATTGTCATGTATTGATAAAATTAAGGAAGGGAAAGACATAAAAACAATAATAAAAGAAATTGAGCAAGAGACAAATAAGGTACAGGCATCATTTCTTTTAAACACTTTAAGATTTTTGCACAAAGGTGGAAGATGCTCAAGCATAGCATTGCTAGGCGCAAATTTTTTAAAAATAAAACCAAGAATAAGTTTGGTTGATGGAAAAATGCAAGTTACAAAAAAATACATGGGAAACATAGAAAACGCCCTGTTAAAATATTGTGATGATTTATTAGAAGAAGTTAAGCCAAACTTAAAAAGGGTTTTTGTAACATATTCCAGTCCAGTGGAACCAACAAGAACAATATTGTTAAAAAATTAAAAGATTATGGATTTGATGAAGTTTTAGAAAGCAGTGCTTGTGCTACTATATCAACTCATTGTGGACCTAAAACTTTAGGAGTGCTATACATCGCAAAATAGCCATAAAAATCATATAAAAAATGCCAAACTCTTTTAAAATAAAGAGAATGGCTATTTTTTTTGTAATTTTAGTTTGAAAATATATAAAAATGGTCTATAATTATAATACTTAAAGATATCTTTAAGAATAAACAAAAAGGGGACGTAAATGAACAAAGGAGAATTTGTTAAAGCTATGGCAGAAAGAGCTTCTTTAACATTAAAGGAAGCCTCAGTAGCTTATGATGCTTTTGTAGGCGTTGTAACAGATGCTTTAAAACAAGGAGATAAAGTTCAACTTGTTGGATTTGGTACATTTGAAGTTCGCACAAAAGCGGCAAGAGAAGGAATTAATCCACAAACAAAAGAAAAAGTTAAAATTGCTGCATCAAAAGCACCAGTTTTAAAATTTGGAAAGGCATACAAAGATCTTTTTAACTAATTTAAATTCCTAAAAAAAATCACCAAGAGGTGATTTTTTTTTAATATTTGTAAATTTTATTCTCCATTTTTAAAATTTGCGATTTTTTCTTTTGCTTTTTTCTTGTCCAGTTTAATTTGTTTTGTATCAACTTTTTTTGTTAATTTTTTAGCATGTTCATAAACATTGTCATTAACTTCAATAAATTCTTTGCAATACTTTTTAATGTTGTCATTAAAACTGTTAAATTCTGGAAGGTATTGGGTAGGTCCATCAAGTTTAATTGTCATTCCATCAGATTTATGTTGTCTTTTTGTTTCAAAGTTTTCATATTTTTGAGTTTCAAGGCACATATAAGCACGAAATCCAGAACCACTTATTATTTTATAAACATTTGCCATTATTGAAATTGAAATTTTAGGCACTGCATTTTTAATTACATTTTCAAGGTCAATGTAAATTGGAGTGTTAAACATCGCCCTTATTCCATCTACCAAATAAAACGAATGATCTTTTATTGTATCTTTAACACCAACTTTGTGAGAAAAAACTTTTTGAGTTTTAGATTTTAAACTTGAAACTTGTTCAACCTTAAAAAAAACCCTGTCATCTTCTTGAATTCTTGACAATACAATGCCAGCCTTATATAAAATATCGTTTGGAGTGTCGTAAAATGTTTCACTTGCTCTAACTGGACCAACAAATTGAAATCTGTAAAATTTTAATTTGTTTTCCAAAGAAAGTATTTTTGCAAAAGGCTTATCTGTTAAGGCTTCATATTTAACAATGTCATATTTTTGTAATTCTACAAATTTTCCCACAATTACCCCCAACTTTTCATAAATAGTGTATATAATTTTTTTAAAAAAATCAATTATAATTTAACAATAAAAAAAATTGACATATTATAATTTAAAGATTGCACATAAATTAAAAATTTGCTATACTACAATGTAATAGTTTAGTTTAATTATATTATTTTCAAACTAAACATAATAATAATAAAAATGTATCAAGCACTTTATAGAAAGTATAGACCAAAATCTTTTGACCAAATAGTAGGTCAAGACCATATTGTTCAAACCCTTAGAAATCAAATTAAAAAAGGGCAGATTAGCCACGCTTATCTTTTTACAGGCACAAGGGGTACCGGAAAAACCACAACTGCAAAAATTTTTGCAAAGGCAATAAATTGCTTAAATCCACAAAATGGTTCTCCGTGCTGTGAGTGTAGTGTGTGTAAGGCTTTAAGCGAAGAAAACAATGTTGATATTATAGAAATTGATGCAGCGTCAAACAATAGAGTTGATGAAATTAGAGACATTAGAGAAAAAGTAAAATATTTACCAGTCAATGCTAAGTATAAAGTTTATATAGTAGACGAAGTGCATATGCTAACAGAAAGTGCTTTTAATGCGCTTTTAAAAACTTTGGAAGAGCCACCTTCGCATATTGTATTTATTTTGGCAACTACAGAAGTGCACAAGTTGCCTGCAACAATTTTGTCAAGGTGCATGCGTTTTGATTTTCATTTAATAAACGAGGAAGTCCTTATAAATCAATTAAAACAAATTTTTAAAAATGAAAACATTAACTGTGATGAAGATTCATATAGGTTAATTGCAAAAGCCGCCGAAGGAAGTGATAGAGATATGCTTTCCATTGCAGATTGTTTAGTTGCTTATTCTCAAGGCAACATAACATCAGAGTTGGTTATGCGCGTTTTGGGAAACACAAATCATGACACATATTTAAAAATATGCAAAAGTATTCACGACAAAGATGTTTCAACGGCATTTACAATCCTTGATGAAGCGCAAAAAAGTGGCAAAAACATGAGTGTGATAGCAAAAGATATAACTAATTGTTTTAGAAATCTGCTGGTTGCCTTAACGTGCGAAAACGCAAATAAAATTCTTTCATTTACAAATGAAACATTTAACAAATACAAAGAGTCTGCCAAAATTTTTGAAACGCAAGAATTAATGGAATACATGAAGGTATTTTCTCAAATAGAGGCAGAATTAAAATATGCCATTTCCCCTAAAACTTTAATAGAAACAGCAGTTGTGTCATGCATGACAGACGCTCAAAAAAAAAACTAAAGTTTGATGCTTTAACGTCAATTAAATCGCAAAAAAAAATACAAGAGCAAACGATATCTCCAAGGACATTATGGGGAAAAATAATTGTATATCTACGTGAGCACAACAATTTAATTTTGCATATAGTTTGTGGAGACATCACAGATGTGGGCATGGAAAATGGAAAATTTATAATAAGAACTCAGCATCAAAACATAATTGATATGCTAAACGAACCAGAAAACTTTAATCAATTAAAACAAGCATTTGAATTTTTTGGTTATAACAATTTTGAAATACATCAAAGTGAAAGGCAAAAAACAAATGAAGATAATATAAATATTTTAAAGAAATATTTTGATGACAAATTAAAAATTATAAACAAGGAGAATTGATATGAACAATTTTAGAGGTGGCTTCGGAGGCTTTAATGGGGCAAATTTGCAAAACCTTATGCGACAGGCTCAAAAGATGCAACAAGATATGGAAAGGGCAAAGGAAGAACTAGTTAATACAGATTTTGTTGGAAGTAGTGGAGGTGGAATGGTTCAAATAACAATGACTGGCGACAAGAAAGCAAAAAAAGTTGATATTAAACCAGAGGTTGTTGACGCTGAAGATGTTGAGATGTTGGAAGATTTAATTCAATCTGCAATTAACGATGCTGTTGAAAAAATAACAAAAGCCGAACAGGAAAAACTTCCAAATTTGCCACAGGGATTATAATATGTATATTGAATCTTTAGAAAAATTGATAAATTCTTTTAGAAAATTGCCAGGAGTTGGATACAAGACTGCACAAAGATATGCATACAGCATATTAAATTCCAATAAAGAAGATGTGAATGAATTTGCAAACAATATCATCAGCGCAAAAGAAAAAATAAAATTCTGCAAAGAGTGTGGCAATTTTTCTGAAACTGAAATATGCGAAAGTTGTTTAAAAAAGAATAAGGACATTATTTGTGTTGTAAAAGAGCCTAAAGACGTTGTTGCCATGGAAAAGGTTAAAACCTTTGATGGAGTGTTCCATGTTTTGCATGGAACTATAAGCCCATTGGAAAATAGAGGCCCAAACGATATAAGAATAAAAGAACTGTTAGAAAGAGTTAAAAAATATCATACAAAAGAAGTTATTATGGCAACAAATCCAGACGTTGAAGGCGACGCAACTGCAATGTATATTTCTAGATTATTGGAACCATTAAATGTTAAAGTTACTCGACTTGCTCAAGGAGTAAGTATGGGCAGTGAACTAGAGTTTGCAGATGAAGTAACTCTTACAAAAGCGCTTGAGAGCAGAGTAACAATATAGCAAAATAAAAAGAACACACAAAATTTAAAATTTACTCCAATTTGTGTGTTCTTTATTTTTATTGTTCGTTTAACTCTTTAATATAAGAATTTATTAAATCTTTAAACGAAGCATTTGACTCTTGTTGTTCATCCAAAATTTCATACAGCATAATTAGCTTATCTTTGTTAACTGCTTTTTCATATTTTACTGATGCTGATATGTTTAAAGGATTGCCACATTTGGGACAAAAATTTGCTTTTAATTTTCCATCTTTAGCCAACACTTGCCCACATTCTGCGCAAGCGATTTCCAAGCCGTTTGTTTTTAATCCTTTCATCATAATGTTTGTTCTCCATTTAATTTAACATCGTCTTTATTTTCGTCTTTTGCAGATTCTGTTTTTGTTTTTATTATTTCAATATTTTTCTTTTTGTTGTTAATGGATTGTTTTGCTTGATGAATGGCTGATGTAATTTCTTTTGATGTGCTTTTTATAATTTTTTCGTTTGATTTTTCCAAAGCAGAAGAGAAAGAGTCAAATAATTGCGCAAAGCTGTTTATTTTTTTATCTGCAACTACGGAACCAATATAATTGGAAGAATCAATTTTTGTTGGGTGAGGATATCTGTAGTCCACCCTGTCAATTCTAACAGTTCCATTTTTGCCAAAAGTAATTTTTGACCAATCTTTATTTAATGTATAAGTTCCAAGTTCAGGCCTTTTTTCGTTTGTTTTGTCATATTCGTACATTCCACCAAAAGCAATATACCAACAAGTTTTTGTTTGCGTTTTTCCTGTTTTGTCAACATATGTTGTCAAACCACAAGAATACCAATTTGTTTTGCTTGTGGTACAGAAATAAACATCATGACCAGGATTGTTGTTTGCAAATTTTTGCATTGATATTGCAAGCGAGCGCACAGAGGAAAGTTTTTGGTTGAAGTGCAACAAAGAAACCTGGTGATTTTTTTGGTTATTTACTTTTATAGTTAAATGAAAGCCACTGTCAACTAATTTGTTTTTCATGTCAAGCAAATTTGCAAGCTTTTCCATAAGGTCGGGACCACCATTGTTAATAATTTCTTTTTCTCTTAAGCCTCTAACTAAAATCAATTTATCTTTTATTGTTTTTAGTTTATTATATGCGTATGCCAGTTGTTCTCTGTATGGCAAAGTTTCTTCGTTGTTCCCAGTTGTTACTCGGGTAAAAATATCAGAAACTACTACAACAGGATTATTCGCATTTTCAATTTGCTTTATAATATAATCAAGCCACTTTTCGTTCATAGCACACTTGTAAGATTTTGGATATCTAACTCTTTTTCCTTCTTTGGTAAGTTGATATGCTTTTCCCAAGTTTAACTCGCACAAGCAATTAAATCCAATATCTTTACTATAAACCTTTAAAGCCAAAGTTTTTTGAGTTTGTGGTTCTTTTGAGTTTTCTATTTCAAGAACTAAATCTTTAAGTTCATTTTCGTCAAATGGTTGGTCTATTTCTTCTTTTAATTTAATTTTTTTTCCTATTACATCAAGTGCTCTATCACCATTGTTTGTGCTCATATTTTTCTCCTTATTCTTTATAATACCAATCTCTTCCAGCTATTTTTTTCGGACATAATTTGTTATTGTTTTGTTTTTTATTTGCTTTGCTGTCTTCAAGTATAATTTGCACAATCTTTTCTTTTATTTCTCTGTTGATTTCAAGCCCGCTCTTTTCTAGTATTTCAACAATTTCTAACATTTTGCCATAAACTAATGGCTTGATTGACTTAATGTGCTTATCTATAATTTTTGAACTTTCTTTAACACATTCATCTTTTAGTGTTGAAGC
>CALWKJ010000037.1 GCA_944381225.1 uncultured Clostridia bacterium
AACTTTTTGCATTGCGTAAGTTTTTATTTATTGGAGCTAATGGCGGGAATCGAACCCGCGACCTATTGATTACGAATCAATTGCTCTACCGACTGAGCCACATTAGCATAAATTTAACAAACCACGAACATTGTATCACAAAATTTATTAAATAAAAATAAAATTTAAATATAATTCAAGATTTATTAAATTTTTCTAATAACGCCAATAACTTTTCCAAGTATTTGGACATTGTTTGAATATATAGGAGAGTATGTGTGATTTGCAGGTTGCAGTCTGACAAAGTTGGGTTCTTTATAATATGTTTTTACAGTTGCTTCTCCGTCAATCATTGCAACCACAACTTCTCCATTTTCGGCAGTATTTTGAGATTTAGCAACTACATAATCTCCATTGTTTATGCCTAATTCAATCATGCTTTCTCCTTTTACAATCAAAATGAAAAGCTTATTATCGCTATTTTTTGAAATGCCAAAAAAAGAACTTGAAATTGATATAACATCTTCTACATTTTGTTCTGCAAGAATTGGTATTCCAGCAGCAACATTTCCCAAAATTGGAAGATCAATAATTTCAGATTTGCGTTTTCCAACAATTTCTATGCACCTATTTTTAGTTGATTGTTTTTTTATTAAACCACGTTTTTCTAAAATGTCCAAATAAACTTTAACAGAGTTGCTTGATTTTAAATTAACACCTTTGCAGATTTCTCTATAAGAAGGTGGAAAATCATGATCGTTTATGTAATTTTTCAAAAATGACAAAATGTCAATTAATTTTTGTTCTGATTTTTTCATAATAAGTTCCTCAATAATGATAATACATTACTAAGAAACAAAAGTCAAACATTTGTTCTATTTTTGCTATCGTAATTTTACTTTATTAGCAGCGCTTCTTCTAATATCTTCGCTTATTGCAGCGTAATGTTTTTTTGTTGTGTTTACATCTTTATGTCCCAATACTTCTGCAACAACATAAATATCCCCAGTTTCTCGATATAAATTTGTTCCATATGTACTTCTTAATTTGTGAGGGGATATTTTTTTTAATGGAGAAGCTATTGAACTATATTTTTTAACTAAATTTTCAACAGCTCTTGTTGTTATTCTCTTTTTTTGCAATGAAACAAACAGGGCAGTTTCTTTATCATTATCATTTAACAATTTTTCTCTGTCAACTAACCAATCTTGTAAAGCACTTTTAACTTCATCAGAAAAATATAATATAACTTGATTGCCGCCTTTTCTTGTAACTTTAAAAGAATTATTTTCAAAATCCACATCTTTAATATTTATTCCAACACATTCGCTAACTCTTATTCCTGTTCCCAAAAACAAACTTAATAAAGCAACATCTCTTGTTTTTGTATGCTTATTAAAAGCCTGTTGCATTTTTGTTAAATGAGCAGGTGAGTCTGCTTCATTTATTAGTTTAGCAACTTCATCAACCTCAAGTCTAATTATTTCTTTTGTATGAATCTTTGGAGTGTCAACTTTTGAAGCAACATCAAGATTAATGTTGTCATGTTTAAAATTATATTTAAAAAAGCTTTTTACTGTTGAAATCTTTCTTGCTTTTCCTTTTTCTCCATTATGATAGAATTTTCCTTTATATTCGTAGTAAGATAAATAACTTAAAAAGTATTCAATATCTTTTGATTTTAAAGAATTCAAGTCATTGAATGTAATTGATTTTGCTGTTTTGTGAAATATATGATTTGATAAAAAATCAAAAAATATTACTAAGTCTCTTGCATAATTTAATCTGGTTAAAGGAGAAGTGTAATTTTCAATATTCAAAATGAAGTCAAAGCAATAACTAGGTAAATTTTCTAAACTTTTACTTATGCCTTTTAAACATTTTTTATTTAAATCTATTAAATAATCACTCATGTATTAATTGTAACAACATTATTTAAATAAATCAATAAAAAAACAATTTGATATTAAACTTTAATTGTGCTATTCTAAAATTATGAAAAGTAAAATATTTAAAATAGATTCTCAGTATATAGATGAATTTGCCAAGCCTATTAATCCAAATTTTGTCAATGAAGTTTTTTTGCAAATGACGCAAAAACTTAGCGACGCTCTTGATGAAATTAAAAATAAGTCTACATTAATAAACAGCTATTCATTTAAATTGGTAAACGAATGTTCAATGGGAACAGAAGTTCAAAGTTCCACATTAGATATTTTTTTAAATATAAAATCTCCACAGTTAGAGTTTAGCGTTATAGATGTAAAAAAAAATTTTTTTAAAAAATTTTTTAACAGAATTAAACTAGCAATATATCAAATTAAAATGGAAAGGCTGTCAAAAAAGAAAAAAAATAAAAAGACAAAAAAAGAAAGCAAAGATTCTCAAATTGATTTTGCAAACATAAATAAAAATTATGATCTAGTAAAATTTAAAAGAGATTTTATAAAAATCTTAGTTAAATATTTTACAGAAAAAACAATACTTTATGAAAATTATTATGGTTTAAGTATTTTATCTAAAGAAGAATTGGGTCTAAATGCAAATATATATATAATAATGGATAACGGAAAAAATTATAAAATATTTAACTCAAATTCATATAAATATACCATAGTTGATTTTGGACAAAGATTTTCAAATTTTGAAATTAAAAATTATGAAACTAACTATATGTATCAAAAAATAGTAAGGATTTTTAATTCAATGTTTGCAAACTATATTGGTTATGTGCCAAATCAAATATTTGTTGAAAGTATGTTTTATAATTGTCCAACAAATTTATTTAATGGAGAAACTTTAAAAGATTGTTTTTTAAAAATCATTAACTTTATAAATATTAAATTATACTTGCAAAATTTTACCTCAATAACAAATGAAAAAATAAACATATCAAAAGATATATTGGCTAAAATAAATTATTACGATTTTAATAAATTTTTCAAAATTTTACAAGAAGCGTTGTAAATGCATGTTTTTTGCTCTAACTATTCGCAAAAGTTGTCTTTTGCGAATAGTTTGAAAAATTTAAAAAATGAATTTTGCATATTCTCCCTATTAAATATAAACAAAATGTACTAAAATAATTCTAAAACAAACGACCAGCCTTTTATGCCCTTTTGTAAATTTTTATAATTTGGAAGAATTTTTTGTATTTCTCTATAAAAGTTTTTTGAGTGATTAAGATGTTTAGTATGAGACAGTTCGTGTATGCATATGTAATCAATATACTCTTTTGGCAAGCAAAGCATTTTAAAATTTAACCTTATGTTATGATTGTTGTCACAACTGCCCCATTTCTTTTTCGCTGATATTGTTGTAATGGTTTTATAACTAAATTGATATATTTTTGCTAGACTTTCAATTCTTTTTACAATATATTCACTTTTAGAAATAAGCCAATTTTTTAATGTTGTTTTAATATCGTTTCTTATTATTTTTAATTGGTTATTCCCTATTATTAAAAATTTTTCCTCCTTTTTAATTTCTAATGATTGTCCTAAAATAAATATCTTTTTATATAAGTAATAATCTTTATAAACTTTTTTTGTTCCCAACAAATTTTGTTGAGTTTTAATAATCCATTGTTTCTTTGCTTCTAAAATTCGACTAACGTTGTTATTTGAAAAATTTTTGGGACAAAGAATTATAACATTTCCATTTTCATCTATTTTAATTGTTATGCTCTTGCGTTGACTTCTTTTTACTGTAATTTCCATGAATAAATAATACTATATTTTGAGTATTATGCAAAATGTTTTTAGGTACTATGCAAATACATAATACCCTGAAAAACATTGACATTTTGGAGCTTTGGTATTATACTTTAGTTAATAAATTTATACATTAAAAAGGAAGAAAAAATGCCTAAAGAAGAAATTCCTCGTGGACAATTATCAAATATTATTTTATCCACATTGATAGAAAATGATAAATATGGATATGAAATTATTGACAATTTAAAAAAGCGCACGAATGGAAATTTAAATATTAAACAACCTAGTTTGTACAGCTGTTTAAGAAGAATGGAAGAACAAGGACTTATCTCCTCATATTGGCGAGATAGCGAAATTGGAGGCAGAAGACATTATTACAGCATAACGGATTATGGAAAAAAATATGCAGAAAAATGGCAGACTGATATTAATGTTTTTTCTGGCAATAACAACAGCCATTTTGAAGAAAGAAATGTAAGTTCAAAAAGTGAAAATAATGAAAATTTAAAAACCTCAACAATTTTACAACAAGAAAATTTGTTTAGTTTAAATAATAATAACGAAGAAAAGAAAGAAGTTAAAAATGATATTAATAGTCATTCTTTTGTTCAATTTGACCTATTCACCTCACCTTCTTTAATTAGCGAACCATCAAGTGAACTTTTTGATTCTATTAAGCAATTACGTGAAAGTGCAAATAATCAACCATCATTAACGAATGAGAGTGCTATAACAAACTTAAGAAATAAAAGCCAAGAAGATATTAAAACTTATTATGAAGCTCCAAGTAAAGAGATAAATGAAAATAAAAACAATAGCTCAATTAAAAAAGATTTTTACGAATTGGCAAAAAATCAAAAAAGTTTTGTTTCGGCTTTGAAGGACAATAAGATAGACGATGATATAGAGCAAGTATTTGGTGAACATTCAGTAGAAAATTTATTAAACAAATCTGAAATAAAATTTAATAGTTTATCAAATAATCAAAATATTAATATTTATAATAATGACGATGGGAACAAAGATTGTGATAAATTAAACAATTTAAACATTAGTGAATTAAACCATAATTATGATAACAATATAACCAATCTTAATATTGAAAATTACACGGAAAATAAAGATACAATCGTAGAAGAAAAACCAACTATTTATCAAACTACTAACAAAGACGAATATTATAATTTTGACACTGACAAAGATGAACAAATTGATTTTATTGACTTAACTGGAAATGCAAATTTAGATAAAAGCGAATTTTTAGTATCTAGTGAACAGACTGGAAATACAACAAGTGAAGCTTTAAATAAAAATCGAGAGAAAAATAAAGATTTTAATATAAGTGCTACTACTGACGCAAATCAAAATATTTTAAATGATAATGTGATAACTGAACAACAAAATAAAATCATTGAACAAAATAATTTAACCAAAAAAGACGATGCAGTTTTGATAACTGACAAACCCGATTTCACTTCCATACCAAAAGTAAAAAAAATAGCACCTGCTCGTTTTGAAAGTTATGCGAAAAACTACAATAATAATATTTCAAATGTTATAGCAAATAAAATTGCAGAAAACAAAATGGAAAATGATTTGCAACATGATTCACAAAAATATGAACAAAACTCTAATAAAATTGTTCAAAATTACAATGATTTAAACACATTAAAAAAATATTACAATTCTTATGATATTAAATTTGAAATATATAAAAAGCAAAATAATTTAAAAAATGGTAATTATATTAAAATTAATAAAATGAATCTTTTATCTTCTATTATAATTTTATCTTTAATTATAATTGAAAGCCTTATATTTTTTTGCACATATAAAAACATTCAATCATCATGGAACTGGTTTTATTTAATTTTTCCGATAATTGCTGTTGGTTTATGCAGTTATTTTATTATTAAGTATTTTATAAACAAAAACGCTGTTATTAATAAATCAAATATTTATAATGGTAGCATAATATACTCAATAATTATTTTTATTGTTTTAATTATGTCCACTTTTTCCATAAATCTATTATGTGGTA
Organism: uncultured Clostridia bacterium; assembly: GCA_944381225.1. Taxonomy (GTDB): domain Bacteria; phylum Bacillota; class Clostridia; order Christensenellales; family UBA1242; genus UBA5893. The sequence continues at coordinate 5,737 of CALWKJ010000037.1, forward strand.
TGGAATTAAATAGTTATACACAATACGTTACTACATTTATATATCCATGTTGTTGCTTTTTAAATTATCCTATTTTTAAAGCAATAAACTTAGTTTTGGCAAAAACAAAATTTGTAATTAAATAACATTAAATAAAAATCACCAGCTTAGCTGGTGGTTTTTATTTTGCAAATTCTGCAAATCTACTTTCTCTAATGACATTTACTTTAATTTGACCAGGATATTCTAATTCGCTTTCTATTCTTTTAGCAATATCTTTTGCCAAGAACATTGCATCTGTATCGCTTATTTCTTCAGGTTTAACTATTATTCTTACTTCCCTTCCAGCCTGAACAGCAAAAGATTTTTCAACGCCTTTAAAAGAATTTGAAATTTCTTCAAGCTTTTCCAAACGCTTTACATAAGCGTCAAGAGTTTCCCTTCTAGCTCCTGGTCTTGAACTTGAAATTGCATCTGCAACTTGAACCAACACTGCTTCCACGCTTTTAAATTCAACATTAAAATGATGCGCTTCTATGCAGTGAATAACCTCAGAAGATTCCTTATATTTTTTTGCAAGGTCAACACCTATTGAGACATGAGTTCCTTCAACCTCATGGTCTAAAGCTTTGCCAATATCGTGCAACAAGCCACCTCTTTTGGCAATTTTAATGTCTGCACCAATTTCACTTGCAAGTAATCCTGCAATATAACATGTTTCCAAACTGTGCTTTAAACAATTTTGACCATAACTTGTCCTATACTTAAGTTTTCCTAAAATTTTAACTAATTCAGGATGCATTCCATATATTCCAGCTTCATCTACTGCATGTTCACCTGCTTGCTTTATAGATTGGTCAACATCTTTTTGAACTTTTTGAACTATTTCTTCAATTCTTGTAGGATGTATTCTTCCGTCTAAAATTAATTTTTCCAAAGCTAGTCTGGCAACTTCCCTTCTTATTGGATCAAAGCATGATATTGTTATTGTTTCAGGTGTATCATCTACAATTAAATCAACACCAGTGACGTTTTCAATTGCGCGAATATTTCTTCCTTCTCTGCCAATTATTCGACCTTTCATTTCGTCGTTTGGAATTGTAACAGCGCTAACTGTAACTTCACTTGTCATATCTGTTGCACATTTTTGAATAGCTAAACTAATTATGTTTTGTGCTTTCTTATTTGCTTCTTCAGTGGCGTTGTCCTCAATTGCTTTTATGGTTTTTGCAACTTCTTTTCTGGCATCGTCTACCATTGAATTCATAAGAATTTGCTTTGCTTCTTCTTTTTTTAATGTTGCAACTTTTTCAAGTTCTGAAATCATATTTTGCTTAATTTGTTCTTGATACTCTAAAATTTCGTTTACTTTATTATTCTTTTCTTCAATTAATTTTTTTTGATTATCTAATTCTTCTTGTTTTTTATCTAAATTTAAATCTTTTTTATCAATAAAATCTTCTTTTTGCGTTAACCTATCTTCTGTTTTTTGAAGTTCTATTCTTCTGTCTTTAACTTCTTTATCAAAGTCTTGTCTAAGTTTATGAATTTCTTCTTTTGCTTCCAAAATTGCTTCTTTTTTAACGGTTTTGGCCTCAGCATATGCTTCTTCCAAAATTTTTACTGCATTTGCTTTACCTTTTGCCATTTTTTTTGTGTTTATAAAATATGTGCCAAAATATCCTATTACTAAACCAGTTACCAAAGCACCTATACCGATAAAAACAGAGGCAATTACATTACTTGCACAAAGTGCACTAAACATATTGCTCATTTATTACCTCTTTAAAAATTTACTTTATATTTATGTTCGACTAAAACATCGTAAAATTTAATTTACAATTATAAGTTTAGTTTACTTTGAAAATAATGTCAATCAATTTTTATAATTCAATTATTTGTATATTTTGCAGTGCTAAATTAATTAACTCTTCTGCATTTATTTTCGATTCTTCATTTTCTGCTTTTTTTATTGTTGGCTTTATAACTGGATTTTTAGGCAAAAATACGGTACAACAATCTTCATATGGCAAAATAGATGTTTCATATGTCCCAATTTTTCTAGAAATGTTAATTATATCTTTTTTATCAAATGCAATAAGTGGTCTAAATATAGGAACGTTTGTTTGAGAAAAATTAGTTACGGTTATGCTTTCAACAGTTTGGCTTGCAACTTGTCCCAAATTTTCTCCGGTAATAATAGCTTTGCAGTTTGATTGATTTGCTACTTTTGCTGCAATTTTCATCATAATTCTTCTCATTATAGTTATCATGAATTCCGGAGCACAATGTTTGTGAATTTCTTCTTGTATTTTTGTAAAAGGACACATGTAAAGCTTTATATTTCCACAATAATTAGTCATTATTTTAGCTAATTTTATAACCTTTTGTTTTGCAAGCTCACTGGTATAAGGAAAACTATGAAAATGTATCGCTTCTATTGCCATTCCTCTTTTAGACATCATATAGCCAGCAACAGGACTGTCTATTCCCCCAGAAAGCAATAAAAGCCCCTTTCCTGCTGTTTTTAAAGGCATACCACCCTCACATTCTATTTTATCAGTTAAAATATACGTCAAGCCATTTTCTCTAATGTCAACCGTTATTTCTTTATCAAAGTTCTTTAAATTTACTTTTAAATTTGAATTATTGTTTAAAATCAAGCCACCCAATTCTTTTTCAAAGGCGTTAGATTTAATTGGAAATGTTTTGTCGGCTCTGTTTACGCTTACTCTAAAAAATTTGCAATCAAATTTTAATGATTTTATTATGTTTTTAATTTCATCAATGTCTGTTTCGATTTCCGTGGCAACAGACAAAGATACCAAACCAAAAACCTTTTGTAATTTTTCAATAATTAACGATTCATCCATTTCGTCATAATCACTTACAATATATCTTCCTGTTACTTTATAGAACTTACATTTAAATTGCATTAAAGAAGTTTTAATGTTTGACATTAAAACTTTTTCAAAGTATCCTCTATTTTTTCCTTTTAAATATAATTCTCCAAATCTTAGTAAAATAACTCTTTTCATTGCTACCTCAATTTATCTATTAGGTTATAATATGTTTCTTTTAAAATTTTAGACGCTTCTATTACTTCGTGTTCTGTGTTGTTTTTAGAAAAACTAATTCTAACACTTCCAACAATATCATTTGGTGAGATATTCATGGATAAAAGCACTCTGTTACCAGATTTTTTAGATGAACAAGCGCTTCCGGTACTAATGTATATTTTATGTTCTTCCAGCATATGGACAAGTGTTTCACCTTTTACGCCTTTAAATGAAAGACTTAAAATATATGGGGAATTTTCATCGCCAGAATTATTTTTATAGGGCAAATCATTTAAATTACTTAAAAATATTTTTTTTAAAAAACTTACATATTCAAAATTTTTATCAATATCTCCTACGTCTTGTATTGCAGTTTTAAATGCCATAATAGCAGGAACATTCTCTGTTCCAGAACGAATGTTTTGTTCTTGTCCTCCTCCAAAAATTATAGGCTTTAAAAACAAGTTATTTTTAACAAATAAAGCAGCAACACCTTTTGGGCCATTTATTTTATGAGCGCTAATTGTATATAAATCAACACCAAAGTAATCAAGATTAACTTTTATTTTTGTAAAGGCTTGTACACCATCAACATGTAAAATGGCTTTTGGACATTTCCTTTTTCGAATTTCATTTATTTTTTTTAAATCGTTAATTGCTCCAGTTTCGTTTGATACATGCATAATACTAATTAGGTTTGTATTTTCGTCCAATATTTCTTCAAGCGCTTCGTAATCAATTTGTCCGTTTGATTGTAATGGACAAAATTCTACATTAAAACCTCTGTTTTGTAACTCTATGCCAATATTGTAAACAGAAGGATGTTCGGCTTTAGATAAAACTATTTTTTTAAAATTTGATTTTAGACATCCAAATATTGCTAAATTATTTGCTTCAGTTGCAGATGAAGTAAAAATTATATTCCCATTAAGTGTGTGTAAAGCGTGTTTAATTGTTTCTTTTGCTTCTTCTATATCATTTTTAACAGCCACTGCAACATCGTAAATTCCAGAAGGATTGTAAAATAGTTCGCTTGCATATAAATTATATACATCTAATGCTTTTTTTGACATCGGAGTAGTTGCAGCATTGTCTAAGTATATCATCTTAAGTCTGCTCCTAACTTATACTTTAAATCTTTTAAAATTTTATTAACAGTTTGGTTTATTTCTTCATCCGTTAATGTTTTTTCATAACTTACTAATTTAAAGCTAAATGCAACACTTTTTTTATTGGAACCTAAACTTTCATTCCTGTAAATATCAAATACTTTTGAACTATAATATAATTTTCCACAAGATTTTTTTACACTTTCAAGAATTTGTCCCACGGTAATATTTTCATCGCAAATAATTGCCAAATCTCTTTCTA
>CALWKJ010000038.1 GCA_944381225.1 uncultured Clostridia bacterium
GGCGACCCTGCTACCTTTAAAGTAGGGGGCGACGCGTTAAGAAAAGTTGCCAGTGGCAAGTTTTTAGCCAAAGCCTTATTAACTTAAATTTTAAACTGTTTAAAAATTTATTTTAATTAATTTTACTAATTAAAATTAACTTTTTTATTTTAACAGCATAAAAATAGTATCATAATATTGTTTTATATGTCAATATTTTTTAAAAGATTATATATTGAAATTTGAATATTGACAAATTATAAGTTTTAGTTTATACTGATTTGTGAAAATTATTGATGGAGGTAATATATGTCATTGGGAACAATATTTGCAATTTTGTTAATCAGCATGTTGGTTTTTTCTCCATTTGTTATTTTGTTTCATCCAAGTGTAAAGAAAAAAATTGGTTGGAAAAATAAGGACAAAGAATAAATTAGTGTTTTAAATTTTTTAAAAAAAAACGATTTTGCTCTTTAAATTTTAAAAACGCACTGAAATCAGTGCGTTTTATTATGCTAACAAACTTTCTCTGTATTCTTCTATTGCTGTTTTTACATCTTCTTTGTGCTGTTCAAAATATTGTTTATGTTGCTCTAAAAGATGTTTGCAATTTTGTTTATGTTGTTGAAGTTGCTTGTGTGCTTGATTATATATTTCTTCGCTCTTATTTTTTAGTTCGTCAATTTTGTCTTGAATATATTTGTTAAATTCTTCAACTATTTTATCGTATTCTGTTTTGATAGCATCAAGTTGTTTTTGCAATTCTTGTTTAAGACTTTCGTTTAAATTGCTATTTTTAATTTGTTCGTTTAAATTTCCTATATTTTCTTCCAATTCTGTAAGGCTTTTAAAAGTTGTGTTTTTTAAATCTTCAATATACTGTAACAATTCGCTGTGATAACACAATGCAACATTTTTTAATTTTTGTGATGTTTGATTGTAAAGTGTCAATAATTCCTGAGATGTTTTATTTAATGTTTCCTGAGTAGTTAAACCAATCTTTTGTGATGCTGTTTTAATGTCGTTTGAAATTTCAACAACTGCACCTGCAATAATTCCATTATTGTCAAAATATTTGTTTATTTTATTTACTATGTTTTCTTTTAAATTTTGATATGTTTGCACATTGTCGCAACTTAAATAAACCTCTACTCTTGTGCCTGATGTTGAAACTTCAATATATCCAGCTTCGGTTGATAATTTAACAAAAAGCTGCGCTGCTTGCTGAGCCGTTTTCCCTTTAAAAGATGTATTTTTTAGTAACGTTTGTGCATCATCATTTAAATAATTTACTTGCATTACTTTGTTGTTTTGGTCAAGCAAAAATTGAACATTTGGATTAACATTCATTTCCATAATCGCTGATGGATTTTGGCGCTTTGGCATTAATATAATAAATACTGCTGCAACTATTACAACTAATAGGGCAGTAACTAAAGCAACATATTTGCCAATGTTTTGATTAACTTTTTGCATATTTTACTCCTTTACTATTTACTATTATATAATATTAAATTGTTTTTAAAAATAAAAACAGGCCATTTTAGTTTTTAATTTTTTTGTGAAATAGTTATATTTTATATATTGAAAATTTATTTAAAGAAAGACAATAAAAAACCAGCATTTCGCTGGTTTTTTTATTCGCCTTTAAATGGAAGAATTGCCATAATTCTAGCGCGCTTTATTGCGTTTGAAAGTTCTCTTTGGTGTTTTGCACAAACTCCGGTTTGTCTTCTTGGAAGAATTTTTCCATTTTCTGTTATAAATCTTTTTAATTTATTTCCGTCTTTATAATCAATAATGTTTGATTTATCTGTGCAAAAAGGACATACTTTCTTTTTAGATACAGGCTTTTTGTATTTTTTAGTTTTTTCAACAACTGTTTCTTTTTCTGTTTTTAAAACTTCTTGTTCTAATTCTGCCATGATATTCTCCTTTTATTTAAAATGGAAGAGAGTCGTCGTCTATTGGTTCTAGTTCTGCGACATCCTTTTTCTCTTCAAGTTTTTCTTGACCTTCGCCACTGTTTCTTGAATTTAAAAATTCAACATTTTCTGCTATTATTTCTGTTACATAGCGTTTTGTTCCATCTTGTGCATCGTAACTTCTAGTTTGAACGGAGCCAACAACTGCACATTTTGAACCTTTCCTTAAATATTTATGGCAATTTTCGGCTTGACCTCTCCAAACAATTATGTTTAAAAAGTCTGCATCTCTTTCGCCTTCGGCATTTGAAAAATTTCTTGTCACGGCAAGAGTAAATCTGCAAACAGAAACACCACTATTTGTTGTTGCAAGTTCTGGGTCTTTTGTTAAATTGCCAATTAAAAAAACTTTGTTCATGTTTTCTCCTTATTATTTTCTAACAAACATTTGTCTTACGATATGTTCTGTTATGTTCATAAGTTTATTCATTTCTTCAACAACTTCTGGCTTTGCTTCAAAAGTCATTAAAACATAGTAACCTTCATGTTTGAAGTTGATAGGATATGCAAATTTTTTTGTTCCAATTTTCTCTAAAGAAAGAACGTTGCCACCCTTATCTTCTACCATTTTGCTGAATTTGTTGATTAACATTTCTTTTTGTTCATCATTAGCATCTTGCGAAATGATATATAACAATTCGTATTTCATAATACCTCCTTTTGGTCTAACGGCTCAAACGAGCAAGGCAATATTTACATTGCTAAATAATATTATCACACCTTATTTTTCTTTGCAAGTGTTTTATATAAATAAAAAATAACTCGATTTGGAGTTATTCTTTTTCTTTACCTTTGTTGAGTTTGTTTTTTTGCTTCATAGATTTTATTTGTTTTTGAAAATCTATGTTATTGTCATGTTCAGCATATGCAAGTTTTGCAAAGGCGTTTTGTGAACCTCTTAAATAATTTAAATATGATTGCTCTTTACTTGTTTTTGTAATGTTTTTTATTTTTTCTTTAATTTGTATTGGATTGAATTTTTCAAGTGCATAAATTTGCCAAAGCGCATTTAAAAAATCTTCATATTTTATTGGTGTGGATTCTTTTTTAATTTTATTGCAACAATATTTTAAAAACACATATTCCAAATATCTTCCTTCAAAAGGACAACTTTTAAATTTTTTACAAAGGTCATAATACTTATCTTCGTTCTTTTCCTTGTATTTTTCCAACAATTTATTTTTAAAATCTTCTCGAGTTTGTTGCATATCAAAAAAATTTAAATTTGTTAAAAACTTTCTAACTTTTTCATTTACATGTGCATAAATTTTTTGTGGCTTTTCATCTAATAACAAATATTCAAAAGGATTGTCTGGCATTGGATAATAAGATTTGTTAAAACAAAGATGCAAATCATCAAAAGGAATTAAACAACTGCTCAGTGAAAAGGTTTCTTTTTTACTTGTTTTTGCATCCTTTGCCAAATCTACAACATACAATCCTTTTAAGTTGTATTTAGCATCTTTTAAATACACAACATTGAACTGACAATTTGATGCGTATTTGTTATCCGTTTCATATTGTTTGCAGTTGCATATGTATGTTTTAATATTTTTATTGTTTAATTTATCCAATACAAGTTTTAACATTTTTGCATCATAAGGAACAAATAAATTTAAATTTTCAATGGTTGTGTTTGTTTTTTCAAAATTTTCACATAGGGCTTTATAGCAAAACAAAAATTGTTCTAATTCAGACAAATTTGCAGATTTAACAGTTGATTGCATTTCGTCAAAAAACAAAGTTTCGTTATACAATTCATCAAAAGACAACAATGTGTTTTGAATTTTAAAATACATTTCTTTTCCATTCATTTTTAAAGTTGTTTCAAAGTTTTTTAAAACGCTTTGTTCATTTTTATCAAAGTGTTTGCCTTTGGCTTGAATGCAAAATGTAAAACGAGATAAATCCATTTTGGTTGAAATAACTTTGTTAAGAATTTTTATTAATGGCTCTAGCGAATTGTAATAATTAAGGTCAATTATTACGCAATAATTATTATTAATGTTTTTTTTCAATAAAATTTGTTTGTCTACACTGTTTATTGAATTTGAATCTACAAAAATAAAATAGTCTTTAAGTTGTACTTGTTGCATAAACACTCCTCGCGGTTAGTTTACAATATAAAACTTTGCAAGTCAATACAAAAATTTGTATATTTTAGTTTATTAAACAAATAATACAAAAAAGGAAAAGTTATGAAAAAAAGAAGAAAAATTTTTTTAGTTGTAAGCGTAGTTTTTGTTTTGGCTTTAGGCGTTTTAGGCTATGGCTATTATGTGTTTAAGGATGTTTTGTTTTTAAACAATAAATTTAAAGAAGGAACCACTATAAACGGCATAGATGTTGGAGGTTTAAGCAAACAGCAGGCTCAAAACATTGTTGCAACAAAGATGATGGATTATAGAAAAGAAATAGTTATTAATTTACATCACAATGACAAAACATGGACATGGACAGGCAAAGACTTTGAAATAGACAATCAAATAATGCCTTATGTAGAAAGCGTTTTTAATTATTTTAATGAAGGCAATTTAATTGAAAAAAAATTAAAATTAACCAAACTTAATGGAGATACCACATTCAACATATCTTATGGTGAAATACTCACTGGCTTGGAAGAAAAAATAAAAAATTTATCTAACGAGATAGACATTCCGGCTGTTGATGCAAAACTGAATTTTGATGTAACAAAAGAAAACCCACTTGTGTTTACGCAAGAGCAATATGGTGAAGTTGTTGACCAAGAAGCCCTTAAAACAATTATTGATGAAAAATTGCTTAATTCTGTTAAAATAGATGTAGAAGTGCCAATGATTGAAGTAATTCCAAATGTGCTTAAAATAGACTTAGAGAAAACAGTTGCAAAAAGGGGAAGCTTTTCAACCAATTATTCAAGTTCAAGCGAGGATAGAAAACACAATGTTAAACATGCACTAGAAGCATTTAACGGAATGGTTATAACATCTCAACAAGAGGTATCGTTTAATGAAACAACGGGTTCAAGAACTGCAGAGAATGGATACAAAAAGGCCAATGTGATATTAAATGGCGTATACGTGGAAGGAACAGGTGGGGGAGTATGTCAAGCATCAACTACGTTATACAATGCTTTATTAAATGCAGATGTTGAAATTTTGGAAGTAAATAAACACACACTTCCAGCGTCTTATGTATGGTTGGCGTTTGACGCAATGGTAAGCGAAGGATATTCAGATTTAAAATTTAAAAACAACACCGATGCAAATCTTTATATAAAAACATCAGCAGACGATGAAAATGTTTATGTTGAAGTTTATGGCAAACCATTTGCCGAAAACGAATATGTTCAAAGAAGGGTGGAATTTTTAGGGGCAATACCACATCCAGGAGATAGGATTGTTCCAGATACAGATGGACAATATTCAAACAAGGTCACATATAAAGGTGAATATTTAAGATTAAAATATCCACGGGAGGGATATAAAGCCAAGGGATATATAGATAGATATAAAGACGGCGTGTTAATTGAAAGTGAGCTTATTAGAGATGAAACATATCAACCTCAAGAAGGAATAATTATAGAGGGAACAGAGGAAGTTACAGAGGGTATAACATTGCCTCCAAACACAGTTAACTTTATTCCTCCTCAAGAAGAAAGTTTGGTAAATGAAGAAAATGTTGCTAAAAAAATACAAAAAGATAATCCAAGCAATTACAATCCTTAAATAAAAAAGTAAAAAAAAATTAAATTGGGTATAGACAAATAAAAAAAAGTGTGCTATTCTAATAACGAAATATCAAAACAAACATATAATCGGAGGACTTAAATGAACAAATGGGAATTTAAAAAAGAAATAGAAGTAAATGGAAAAAAGTCCATACTTGTTATGGGAGATAATGTTGTTACTCAACATCTTAAAAAGATTAAAAATGAAAACGAAATATCTCTTTAAAATAAAAGGCGATATATTTTCACATAAGAAAATTCAAAAGTTCAAAGAAATTTGAACTTTTTTTAAAAATAAAGAAAAATGTTTTGAATATGATAGAAAAATATGATAACATACTTTTGTAACACGATTTAGGAGAGATTATGAAGCAATATGTGTTTCCGGCAATTTTTTATAAAAAAGAAGACAAGTATGTTGTTTTGTTTCCGGACTTAAATATGGCAACAGAGGGAGAAACAATGGAAGAAACATATATGTTTGCAAAGGAAAGTTTAAGAGTTTATTGTAGTTATGTAAAAAAGTACGATTTGGAAATAGAGCAAGCAACCAAGTATGAAGATGTTTGCAAAAAAAATCCTAAAGAAGTTGTTATGCTTATAGATTGTTATGTTTAAAAAGGTGTTGACAAATTTGTTTTATAAAGTTATACTAGTGCCACAAACATACAATAAAAGCATATTTAATATCGCGGGATAGAGCAGCTAGGTAGCTCGTCGGGCTCATAACCCGAAGGTCGTTAGTTCAAATCTAACTCCCGCAACCAGTTAAAACGCAAAGCAATCGCTTTGCGTTTTTTGTGTTTTAAACTAAAATTTTAAGTTTTATTTTTTTACCAAATATGGCTTAATTTTTTTTGTTTGTAAAAAGTTTTGTTTTTATGAGCGTTGTAGACGAAAGGTTATATAAAACAAATTTTGTAGACTTTAGTTTTAATATTGCACTTTTTTTGTTTTTTAACTTTGAAACAGTTTTTACTGGATTGAGTTTTAAAAACCCTTCTCCAAGTGCTTCTTTTACAGAAACAGAAAACAAAAAAGCTTTAGAATCAATTTCTGTGACAATGTTTTTTAATGAATGTACTTGATGTGCATTAACTAAGCATAATATTACTTCTAAATGTTTTCCTGTGTACTTACCATACGCTTCAAAAGAAGTTACACCTCTGTCTAGTTGTTTAATAAGTTGATAGCAAATTTTGTCCGATTTGGATGATATTATGTAAAAAGCCCTAACAGACTTTGGACCTTCGGTTATAATGTCGGCAGTTTTTCCTGCAAGCAAAACAGCAATTAAAGCATACAAAGACAAATTTATTCCATAAACTATAATAGATAAAATTATTACAAAAGCGTTTACAATAATTGTTACCCAACCAACAGATATTTTTGGTCTTTTAAAATTAATAACGCAACCAAGCATGTCTCCTCCACCAGTACTGCCACCAAATCGAACAACTAATCCTATGCCAAATCCGTCTATCACACCTCCATAAATACTGCTTAGTAATAAATCGTTGCTTGCAGTTGGAAATTGGCAAACTTCTAAAAACAAAGAATAAGCAACAATTCCAATAACCGTATAAAAAGCAAACACTTTACCCAAAACTTTTGCTGCAAAAACAAAAATAATAATATTCATTAAAAAATAAACGACAGAAATAGATAAATAAATGTTTACCTTTTCCAACAAATAAGAAATTATAGCTGCTATACCACTAAACCCACCCAAAAGAATGTTATTTTGCCTATAAAACAGATTGTATGAGCTTCCCATTATAATACAACCCAAAATAATCATTGCTATGTTTTTTGAATGAGTAAATATTTTATCCCTTTTCGATGTCATATAGTCCTCTTGTTAAAAAGGATATACCAAATACAATTTCATAGTCAACTTATAATAATCAATATAAAATTAAACATTTTGATGTGGAGATAATATATAAATATATGATTAAATTTTTTAAAATGCATGGCTTGGGAAATGATTATATATTTATAGATAGCGTGCAAAATCAAAACTATTTAAATTATAAAGAACTAGCAAAAATTATTTGTAAAAGAAATTTTGGAGTAGGAGCTGATGGGTTAATTGTAATTTTAAAAGGACAAAATTGCGATGCAAAAATGGAGATATACAACAAAGATGGCTCAAAAGCAAATTTGTGTGGAAACGCAACTAGATGTGTCGCATATTATTTATTTAAAAAATATAAAATTAAAAATCCTTTGATACAAAGTGGGAAAAAACTTTTAAAAACAAAAATAATCAGTTCAAATGGGAAAAAAGCCATAGTTTGTGTAAACATGGGAAAATGCGAGTATGAGTATAGCAAAACAGAACAAATACTAAACAAAAACTACAAGTTGAATATTTTTGACATTGGAAATAAGCACTGCGTTATATTTGTTGATGATTTTAATTTTGATTATAAAAAAGTTGCAGAGTATATAAACAAAAAACTGTTTCAAGATGGTATAAATGTTGAATTTGTTAAAATTATAAATGACACGTCAATTAAAATTAAAGTATACGAAAGAGGTAGTGGAATAACACTTGCCTGTGGAAGTGGTGCATGTGCCAGTGCATTTGCATATAAATTTTTATTTGAAAATGTTTTGAATAACATAAATGTTGAACTAGACGGAGGATTTTTAAAAATTATATTTAATAAAAACTCATCTTTGGCAATGCTAGGCAAGTGCAATTATGTGTTTAAAGGAGAATTTTAACATGCTAAAAATAAATAAAAATTACCAAAAAATAAAAAAAAATTACATATTTACTGAAATAAGCAATAAAAAAGACAAATATTTAAAAGAAAATCAAAAAGCAAAGATTATAGATTTGGGAATTGGGGATGTCACTTTGCCATTAGGCAAAAATCTTGTAAAAGTAATGGAAAAGGCACTTGCCGAGCAAGCGCATAGAAGCACATTTAAAGGATACCCACCAGAGAACGGATACGACTTTTTAAAAGACCAAATAATAAAATATTACAAAAGACGAAATGTTGAATTAAATAGAAAAGACGTGTTTGTTAGTAATGGCGCATGTTGTGATGTTACAAACATATTAGACTTATTTAACAAAAACACAACAGTTATAGCAAACCCCACTTATCCAGCATACTTTGACAGTAATTTTTTGCAAGGCAACTCAATAATCCTTGAAAGTGCTAGTGTGCAAAATGATTTTGTCTTAAACCCAAAAAACTTAAATAAAAAAAGTTATTTAATATATTTGTGTTCCCCAAACAACCCAACGGGAACAGTTTTTAGTAAAAATCAATTAAAGCAGTGGGTAGATTTTGCTTTAAAAACAAAGTCCATTATCATTTTTGACTGTGCATATGAAAGTTTTATAGATGATGTAAAACTTCCTCACTTTATATATGAAATTCCAGGTGCAAAAAATTGTGCAGTGGAAATAGCGAGTTTTTCTAAAATGGCTGGGTTTACAAATTTAAGGTGCAGTTGGACAGTTGTTCCAACAGAATTAAAAATTGGAAACCAGTCATTGAATAATATGTGGGAGAGGAGACAGTGTACCAAATTTAACGGCGTCCCATATTTAGTTCAAAAAGGTGCAGAATATGCATTAAGTGAAGAGGGATTTAAAGAGTGTAAGAAAAACATAGATTACTATAAAAAGAATTTAAAAATGCTGTTAAAAAATTTAAAGGAAGTAGGCATTGAAACATATAGTAGTCAACACACTCCATATGTTTGGTTTAAGTGTCCAAACAAATACACTTCATGGGAATTTTTTGATATTCTTTTAACACAATGTCAAATTGTTGGAATTCCCGGCGTTGGATTTGGAAGTGCAGGAGAAGGTTTTTTTAGATTTTCCGCATTTGGCAGACGAAAGGACATTATTGAAGCATGTAAAAGATTAAAAAAAGCCCACTTGTAGTGGGCTTATGGGAGCAGATATTTATGCCGAGCGCATTATTTTCTTTCTATGCGCTTTTTTTC
>CALWKJ010000039.1 GCA_944381225.1 uncultured Clostridia bacterium
AAAATGTTTTAAAACATTTACAATTTTTTTCTTTTGTTATATTTTAATAGAATTAATTTTTACATTGCCATTAATTTGACATTGAAACAAAAAAATTTCAATTAAACTCACAGGCAATAACCCTTTCATAACAGTTTTCAATTCTTTATTCTTATTAAGGTCAAAATCTCTCAATAGTCTTTTTTCTAAAGTGTCTTCCGTTAATGCAGGTTTTAAATCTAAAAATAATTCGATGTTATTTTTCCTATTTATATAGCTAGAAGTTGTTAAAACTATAGGGCCACTTATTCCATCTGCTGTAAAAAGCAATTCGCCAAATTCCTTTAAAATTAATTTTTTATCAGAATACGCATATAATTCAACATTCTTTAAAGAAAGTCCTTGAAGCTGTTTTACCCATTTATCCTTTAACTTTATTGGACAAAGTGCCGGTACTGGACAAACTATATTATGTCCAAATTTTCTTGCTAATTCATATCCAAATCCATCGCTTCCAGTTGATGAATACGATTTTCCTCCTGTACAAATAATTAAAATATCACATCTGTAAGTTTTTTTGCTTGTTTTAACAATAAAAACATTTTGTTCTTTATATGCGTCTATTACTGTTTCATTGAGATTTATTACTACATTGTACTTATCGCATGCTTTTTTTAAAGCCTTAATTACATCGCTTGCCTTATCACTTTCTGGAAAAACTCTGTTTCCTCTTTCAACTTTTGTTTTCACATTAAATTCCTCTAGAAAGTCTATTGTGTCTTGAGGCTTGAAATACGATATACTTGAATATAAAAATAAAGCATTATTCACAACATTTTCTAAAAACTTTGAAGAATTGCAATAATTTGTAACGTTACATCTTCCTTTTCCAGTTATGTACAATTTTTTGCCAACTTTTTCATTTTTTTCAATTATAGTAACATCATGCCCACATTTAGCACAAATATAAGCACTCATCAATCCACTAGCTCCAGCACCTATAACAATTACTTTCATATTTCACCCTAAAAGTTCTTCTATTTCAAAATTATTTAATTGCTTGTATTCACCCCTTTGCAAACCACCCAATTTTATATTTCCAATTCTAACGCGCTTTAACATTAAAATATTTTTGTTTATAGCCTCAAACATTCTTCTTATTTGTCGATTTTGTCCTTCATGAATAATCACTTTTAGTTTGGTTGAATTTAATCTTGTTTCAACAATAGAAACTTTTGCCTTTGGCATTCTTTTACCATTTTCAACAACTCCAGCCCTTAAAACTGCCAATTCACTCTCCAATATGTTACCTTCAATAATTACAATATATTCTTTTTCAGTTTGATGTGATGGGTGGCAAACTTTTTGGGCTAAATCTCCGTCATTTGTTAATATTATTAGGCCTTCAGTATCATAGTCTAACCTTCCAACTGAAAATAATCTAACAGGGCTTTTTATTAATTCATAAATAGTTTTCCTACCACCCTTATCATAAGTTGTACATAAATATCCTTTTGGTTTGTTTAGCTTATAATAAATATACGTAGAAGGCAAAAATATATCTTTGCCTTCTACTGTAACCTTATCTTTTTTTAAATTAACATCTGTTGCTAAATTACAAACTACATCACCATTTAAAACAACTTTTCCATCTTTAACATACTCTTCGCATTTTCTTCTGGATGCCAATCCGCACAATGCAAGATATTTATTAATTCTCATATATTCACCATTTCGAAAGAATTCTTTTAAAATTGTCAATTAAATTATTTGACATTACACTTTCCATAGTATATATATTTTCAGAAAATAGCAAGCAATTATTTAAATATATTTCTATATTCCCAACTATTTGTTCTTTTTTCAATGGAGCTTCAATTTGATTTGGCAAATTTACTTTTATATTTATTAAAGATTCTTCTTCATCGGTAAGTGGGTAAGAAAATGATTTTTGCGAATAAGTTTTTACACTTTTAATATCACTATTTAAAACATCAATATTTTTTATGTAATTATACTGTGGCAACAATGTCGACATATGATATTTGGAAAAACAGTACTCCATATTGCTTGCACTTTCTTCAAACATGGGACCACAATTTAATACAACACTAATTAAGTGCATGTCATTTCTTTTCGCACTTGATACAAGACATCTGCCTGCATTGTTTGTAAAACCAGTTTTTCCACCATTGCATCCGTTAAATGACCAAAGCAGTTTATTTTTATTTTGCAAATAGCGATAACCTTTACCTGTACTATCTGGTATTTTAGCATTTTTTGATGAAACAATTTCTTCAAATATTGGATATTTATAACATTCCCTTGTTATTTCTGCCAAATCATAAGCTGTTGTTTGATGTCCATTTTCGTCAAGCCCATGTGGATTTTTAAAAGTGGAATTTAAAGCTCCACATTTTTTTGCTTCCAAAGTCATCAAATTTGCAAATTCACTAATATCTCTACTTATGTATAAAGCTAAAGCAGTAGCTGCATCATTCCCAGATACCAACATCATTCCGTATAATAGTTCTTTAACCGTTAATACTTCACCTTTTTTTAAATAAATGGATGTTCCAGGTATCCCTATTGCTCTGTCATCAACTTGCACTTTTTCATCAAAATTGTCGCAATGCTTTAAAACAGTTAAAAATGTTGCTAATTTGGTAGTGCTTGCATTTGCCCTTAATGCGTTTTCATTGTGAGACATCAAAACTCTATTTGAGTTTGCTTCAATAACAATCATCGAACTAGCACTGCTTTGAGCATAAACGCTTGTGTCGTCAATCTCAAAAGACAAAACAGAGCAAAAAACAAAGATTATTACTAATATATACTTAATCTTTTTCATTTTCACTTTCCTTTTGAGTAATTTTATTTAAAATTGTATTAACCAAATTTAAAATAGTTTGATAAGCA
Source organism: uncultured Clostridia bacterium (assembly GCA_944381225.1). Classification (GTDB taxonomy): domain Bacteria; phylum Bacillota; class Clostridia; order Christensenellales; family UBA1242; genus UBA5893. Next base: position 2,899 of record CALWKJ010000039.1, read on the forward strand.
CTTTTGTTTTCTATATCAATAAATTTAATTTCGCTTGATGTTTCCACGATAAAGCCTACCGGAGTAACACTAACTCCTCCACCACAGCCACCAGCCAGAGGATATGGCAACTTTTTCGCAATTGAATTATATTCTCCTGCACCAATTACATAACCAACGGAAACTTTGCTAATTGGTATAATAACATTGCCTGATGTGCTATAAATAGGGTTACCAATTATTGTGTTTGTTTCAGCCAAATGTTTAATTTGCTCAATAGAAGAGTTTACTAAATTTTCAAGATATTTTTGATTTTCTGACATGTTTTGCATACTTTTTACTCCTTAAACTGAATAATGAAATTAATATACTATAGAATAAATCAAATAAAGTTATTGACACACTGGTATATAAAGTAAATAATAAAATTTTTTTGTTATATGATGGCATAATCATATTTTGCATTGAACAAGTTGGTTTTCTATTTTTAAAATAGCATAATATCGTTTCAATAATAGATATTGCTAATGCACAATACAAAGCAGTATTAAAAGCATCACTTAATCCTATTTTTCCATAAAAAGAAATTTTGTGTATTTGAGTCTTGCTTTTTAAATTGTTTGACAGTTGTTCTACAAAATAAATTTGCTTAACGGATAAGGATATTTCTATTTCTTTTTTCTTTTTTTTTGTAGTTAAAATTACTTTTTTATCATTTAAAAAAATTTTAAATAACACAAGTTTAAACTTCCACAAAAAAATTGATAAGTAAATCATTTTTTTGTCTGCGTTTAATGTCGTTTTTATTTTAAAATTTATTGGCATTAATATTAACAAAACAAAAAAAAGTGGCAATAGAAAATATAAACTTTCCATGTCACTATTGTTTGTTTTTTTTATTTTTTTATACGCTTAAAGAATTAACTTGCTGTTTCTTCTTTTGGTTTGGGTGTAAAATCCATTTTTTGAATGTTGTTTTGTTTTAAAATTTCATCTATATGATTTAACATCTCTTGTTCTTCTGCTTTTATTTGTTTAATGTCTTTTTCATTTTTTAAGAAGTCTGGAATTTCTTCTTCCTTAGAAATTTCAAAATCTCTATATAGTCCGTCATTAGCTAACTGATTGTCATATGTTTCATTTCTTATAACTTCAATTCGTTCAAGTAATTGCTCATAGTCTGGCAAATCAGTTAAACTTTTCAAATTAAATCTTTTTAAAAACTCATCAGTTGTACCAAATAAATATGGTTTGCCAACTGCGTCTTTTCTTCCTACAATCTCAATCATTTTATTGTCTAATAAAGCTTGTATTGCATAGTCTGCAGAATTAATCTTTCTTATTTCTTCTATTTCAAGTTTTGTTATTGGCTGTTTATATGCGATTATTGCAACCGTTTCTAATGCAGCTTTTGTTAACGCTTTCTCTCTAACTGGATTTAAAACCGTTGAAATTATATCTGCGTAAATAGGATTAGAACAAAGTTGAATTTTGTTTTTATATTCAATTAATTGAATCCCACTATTTTCACCAAAATCTTGCTTAATTTGTTCAACTGCTATTGTAAATGTTTTTTTGTCAATTTCAAGCTTTTGCATAATGTCATCAATTTCAACGCCATCACCCGAAATAAACAAAATTGCTTTAATAATTTCCTTCAAATTGTTCATCTACCTCTAACTCCTTATCTATTTTGTCTTCATTAGAAATTATTTCTATATCTCCAAAAATTGAGCTTTGTTGTGCTTTTACAATTTGCATTTTCAAAAGTTCTAATAATGCTAAAAATGTATTTATTAGTTCACTTTTTGTCAAATCTTCATCAAATAATTGTGAAAACTTTATCATCTTTTTTTCTCTTACTATACACTTTATTGAATATAGTTTTTGTGCTACAGTAAACCTATCTTTAACAATGTGTTTTGGTTCTTGTTCTGCAATTTTTTTTGGTGCTGTTGCCATCATCTTGGCAAAAGCGTCTAACATGCTTTCTAAAGCCATATCCTTTAACACAATTTTAACATTGTTTGCCATTTTATCTGGCTTTTTGTACATTTTATCTAAATCTTCAACATTTGCAAGTTTTTCACTTGCTTCTCTAAACAACTTTAATTCTTTTAATCGTGCCAATAAATTAATTTCTGGGTCTTCATCATCTTGCTGTTCTTCTGCATCGCTAGGAATTAAAGTTCGAGATTTGATTTCAATTAGTTGAGCAGCTATTTCAATAAATTCGCTTGCGTTTTCCATATCTAATTTCTCAATTCCATATATGTAATCCAAATATTGTTCAGTTAAATCAGCTAGTTTAACTGTTTCAATATCCATTTTGTTGTCTTTAATAATCTGCAACAGTAAATCTAAAGGTCCTTCAAAATTTTCCAATTTTACTTTGTAAGTAAAACTATCATGTGTACTTAATGCATCATCAATATTTTGATTTTCTATCATACAAATAACCCCCAAAACGCAAAAAACACATTTAGCAAACCACTTACTATATACGAAAAAATGATATCAAAAACAGGAGTAATTAAAAATATTAATAATATGATTGTCCCATACCTTTGTAAAAAGTTTACAAAACCATTGTTGTTTGGTGTTATTGCTTTTATAAAATTAAATCCATCTAAAGGAAATATTGGAAGCAAATTAAATACAAAAAGAGATATATTTAATGTAATCACATAAAGTATGAGATAATATAAAAAAATCATAAGCAAATTTGTTGATGCAAGTAATAACTGACCTACAAAAAAATATATTCCACTAAAAACAAAAGCCAGAATCAAATTTGCAGATACTCCGGCAAGTGAAACACAAACAAGCCCTTTTCTATAATTTTTAAAATGCAAAGGATTTATTTCTACTGGTTTTGCCCAACCAAAACCAAATAAAAGCAAGCACAAAAAACCAATTGGATCTATATGCTTTAACGGATTGAGTGTTAATCTACCAAGTGCTTTAGCTGTTGGGTCTCCCATTTTATATGCAATATACGCATGAGAAAACTCATGAGAGCAAAATGCAATCATTAACGCAATAACATATGCAATAATTAATGCAAGAACTTGAATAAATGGAAGTCCAGAACCAACTAAATCGTATATCATAACTTAAAGTATACTATATTATTTAAACTTTTGCAAGAATAAATAAAAAGAAAGGCAACAATACCTTCCTTTTTGTTTATTAAACTTTACCAATTATTAGCTATTATTTTAATTCCGTCAAAATATCCTATTTTTTCAATATCGTCTTTTACAATTAAATTAATTTCTTTTACAACATTTCCATCTTTTGTTATTGTTAAAACTCCAACTATATCACCAGATTTTAATGGAGCTTTTGCTTTGTTTATCTCATAAGAAATATCATATCCAATTTCTTTACCTTTTTTAGATAAACCATAATAATCTTCTTGAGCATAGATATTTGCAACTTTGCATTTTGCTTGTAGAATTTCATAATTTTCTACAACTGGGACTTTGCTATCGACTATTGTTTTATTCTCGTAATTGGCAAATCCGTAATTAAATAACTCAGTAACATAGTTAAATCTCTCTTGACCAGTTTTTGCCCCAATAACAACTGCTATAAGTCTAAAGTCGTTTTTTTCAGCAGATGCAGTTAAACAATAACCCGCTTCCGATGTTGATCCAGTTTTTCCACTATCACAGCCTTTGTAATATCTAACTAGTTTATTTGTGTTAACAAGCTCAGTTTCTCTTCCTGAAGGATGAACAAGTTTATCCATCCAAACTTTGCTTAATGAATGATAATGTTCATATTTTAAAAGTTCCTTTAGCAAAATTGCACAATCATTGGCACAAGAATATTGCTCTGGGGCTGGTAATCCTGTACAATTAGCATATAATGTGTTTTCCATATTTAATTCTTTTGCCTTATCGTTCATTTTTTGAACAAAAGCCTTTTCGCTTCCAGAAATATATTCAGCTAAAGCAACGCTTGCATCATTAGCAGACATCATAATAACACTTTTTATTAAATCTTCTGCCTTATATTCAACATATGGGTCAATAAAAACTTGAGAACCTCCCATTTTTGATGCATTTTCTGTTGTTGGTATCATTGTTTCTAAAGACATATTGCCTTTGTCAATTTCTTCATAGGTTAAAAGCAATGTCATAATTTTCACCATACTTGCAACAGGCAGTCTTGCCTTAGAATTGTTTTCATATATTATAGTTTTGGAATCATAATCCATCAATAATGAAGCTTTGCTGTTTATTTGCAAAACATCTTCATTTTTAGCCCAAATAATATTTTTTTGCATATTACTACTATATGTTGGTAATAACAATAAGCATAATACACAAAATATTGTGAATATTTTCTTCATAAAAAAACTACTCCTTTTACAATAGTAGTTTTTTCATTTTATAAGATTTTATTCTTGCATTAAATCTTTTAGTAATATTTTTATCTTGTCGCAAGATATTTTAGCATTTTTAAGAACTTCTTCATGAGTTAAATTGTTTGCATTTGAATTAAACACGTTAACAACGCTCGCAATCCCTATAACTTTAATTTTGTAATAATTACAAATTATACAATCAAGTACTGTACTCATCGAAACCGTATCGGCCCCTATTTTTTTTAACATGTTTACTTCAGCCATTGTTTCATAACTAGGCCCAAGCATTTGTGCATGAACACCTCTTTTAACAGACATATTATGCTTTTTTGCAATATCTTCAAGCTTTTGTAAAAATTGTTTATCATATGAATTGTCCATAGAAATAAATTTTAATGGACTTATTCCAATTAAAGGGTTGCATCCTGTGAAATTTATATGGTCATTAATTAAAACTACATCGCCCACATTAAAACTTTCGTTAATTGCACCACAAGAAGTAAGCAAAATAATATTTTTTGTTGCTAATTGTGATAAAATTTTAAATGGCAATAACACATTTTGCATTGAGCCACTTTCATAATAATGCAATCGTGAAACAAGCACAACATTTTTATTAAATAATGTTCCAAATATAAAATTTCCGCTATGACCTTTTACCTTTGATGTTGGCATTTTTAAACTTTTATAAGAAATTATCTTTTTATTTTGCAATTCTGGAATTGAATCCATCAATCCACTTCCAACAACTATTGCGTAATCAACATTTGAAAAATTACTAAATCTTTTTAATTTATTAACAATGTGTTGTATATTCAAATTTATCTCCCATGTAAATTTAACAATATTTTTAATTTATTGTCAAATTAAATAACCAATATTACATTACTTCTAAAAATAAACAACAAAAATGTTTCCACAATGTTAATTAAGGACAATAATAATGTAGCAATTAAAAATGGGTTAAAGAATAATGTAAACTTTTTACAATTCACGCAACGATTGTATCGCATATGTTTTATCATATAACAAAAAAATCCTATCAAAATTAAAATCATTAAAAGTTGACAAGGTAAAATAATTAGAAGGGCTTTTATTATGCCGTTAAAGCTGAAAAACAGTATAAGCATCACACAATTTATTGATATTAAAAAAGACCTGTACGCAAGTAAACACCAGCCAAAAATATAAAGCACTGGATTTAAAGAAAAAATTAACAAAATTGCCAATACTATTTCATACGATAACAGCCTTCCAAAAAAATTTTGCGAAAATTTTTCTAAATCCTCTAACTGATAAGTTAAATTAAAACTTTCAAACACATCACTATCGTCTAAATCGTAAAGTTTTATTGCAGTAAAAATTCCAGTTAAAAGCCCAACAAAACAAAACAACAAGCAAACGATTATTTTATACTTATTTTGTGCAAAAAATTCAGTCATATTATATTTTAAAGAATAAATATTTTTTGCAATTTTTTTTGATTTCATATAATATGTTTATTCTTAAAAACTATAAATATTCTTCATGAAACCTCATTTAACATCCAATCGCTATAAACGCCATAACCTTTGGTAGGGTCATACAAAAACACATGTGTAACGGCACCTATTAGTTTGCCATCTTGAACGATTGGTGAGCCACTCATGCCTTGAACAATACCACCTGTCAACTCTAACAACCTTTTGTCTTTAACTCTAAAAATAAAACTTTTGTCAGATGATGAATGTTGATTATATGTTTTTATTATTTCAATGTCATATTCTTCCCTTATTCCACTAACAGAGCTTATTATTTTTGCTTTTCCAACTCTTACCAGTAATCTAGAAGCAATAGGGCAAGAAAGATTTTTGTCAATTATGTTCTCATCATTGGTTATTTCTCCAAACACTCCACAATTTGTATTTTTTTCAATAATCCCGTTGGACAAAGAACCTTGAACAAACAAGCATCGCAATTCTCCAGCTTTTCCCTTTTCTCCTTTTGTAATCCCCAACATTGTGCAAGGATATATATTCCCATCATTAACTGGAATTTTAACGCCAGTTTCATAGTCTGATATACTGTGCCCCAAAGCTCCAAATTCATTATCTTCAGTAACAAATGTTAACGTGCCAATTCCCTGTGCTTCATTTCTTATCCAGATACCTAGTTTATACAACTTAGTTTGGGCGTCCAAAATTGGAGTAAGCTTGGCATTTTGCTCTTTCCCATCTCTTATAAAAGTTACATCCACATCGTTTCCATTGCTTTCTTGAAGTATTTTATTGATGTCATCAACATTGAATATATCAACATTATTAATTTTTGTTACAATGTC
>CALWKJ010000040.1 GCA_944381225.1 uncultured Clostridia bacterium
GCAACTCAAATTGGAAGTGGCTTGGTTGGAGTTTTGTATATTTTGGATGAGCCAAGCATTGGGCTTCACCAAAGAGACAATGACAAATTGTTGGCAACTTTAAAGCATTTAAGAGATTTGGGTAATACGCTTATTGTTGTTGAGCATGACGAGGACACAATTAAAAATGCAGACTTTATTGTTGATGTTGGCCCTAAAGCCGGTATTCATGGTGGTGAAATTGTTGTAAGTGGAACTGTTGATGATGTTAAAAATTGCAGTGCATCAATAACTGGCAAATATCTTAGTGGTAAAGAAAAAATTGAAATACCAAAGCAAAGAAGAGTTCCAAAAGAATTTTTGCATATTTTAAAGGCCAGTCAAAACAATTTAAAAAACATTGATGTTGACATTCCTTTGGGACTATTTACAGTTATAACTGGCGTTAGTGGAAGTGGTAAAAGCAGTTTAATTAATGGTGTTTTATATCCATATTTAGCTAATACCTTAAATGGTGCGAGTCAAACTTTGGGTAAATTTAAAGACATACAAAATATAAATAAATTGGACAAAGTTATATGTATTGACCAGGCTCCAATAGGAAGGACTCCAAGAAGTAATCCTGCAACTTATACTGGTCTTTGGACTCCAATACGAGAACTATTTGCACAAACGCAAGACGCAAAACAAAAGGGTTATAGTGCAGGAAGGTTTAGTTTTAATGTTAAAGGTGGAAGATGTGATGCCTGTGAAGGCGCAGGTGTAAAAGAAATAGAAATGTATTTTTTGCCAGATATTACTGTGCCATGCGAAGTTTGCAAAGGTAAAAGATACAATAATGAGACATTGCAAGTAAAATACAAAGGTAAAAACATATCTCAAGTTTTAGATATGACTGTTGAAGATGCAATGGTATTTTTTGAAAACATTCCAAATATTTTTAACAAAGTTAAAGCACTGTATGAAGTTGGATTGGGGTATATAAAATTAGGTCAAAGTGCAACAGAACTTAGTGGGGGAGAAGCACAAAGAGTGAAACTTGCGACAGAATTGGCAAAACGCTCAACTGGTAAAACAATATATATATTGGATGAACCAACAACAGGCTTGCATGTTGATGATGTAAAAAAACTTATTGCAATTTTAAATAAATTGGTGCAAAATAATAATACGGTTGTAGTTATAGAACACAATTTAGATGTAATTAAATGTGCCGACTATATAATTGATTTGGGTCCAGAAGGTGGAAATGCAGGTGGGCAAATAGTTGCTAAGGGCACTCCAGAAGAAGTATGTGAAGTTAAAAGCAGTTATACGGGTAAATATTTAAAAAGGGTATTAAATGGAGAATTATTATAAAATTTTAAATATTAGCAAAGATGCCAAAATTGAAGAGATTAAAAAAGCATATTTAAATGAATTAAAAAAATATCATCCAGATGTATACAAGGGAGATATGACTTTTGCACAAAATAAAACAGCACAGTTAAACTTAATATATAGTACATTAAAAGATGAAGAACAAAGGAAATTATATGATACAAAATTGTTTGGCATTAACTCACAATTAAACAACCATGAAAAAATGACGGGCATTTTTGAACAATTAAAAAATAGAATAAAAAATAATTTTTCTAAATATTCAACAAATAAAACAAAAATAAAAAAATATCAAAAAATTAATAAAAAAAATAATAATAAAAAAGAAAAAATAATAACAAATGACATTTATAATCAAATTGAAATTCAAGAAAAAAAAGAAAGAAAAAATTTAACAATTATGATTTCGAGCATAATTATTGGATTTTTATTAATAATTTTATTTTGTATATTATTTTAAAATCACTTAAAAAAGTGATTTTTTTATGTGAATGATTAAAACACGTTGTGAAAACTTAATCCCATAATTTTTCTATAATCTTTGGAGAGATGATTTATTATTTTTAAACTGGCAGTAAAGTCTTCATATTGGTTTACAACTATATTTCCTTGAAGTCGTTGAATTTCAACGCACAAATCACGCATATCTTTGTGGTTGGCAATCATGCACAGAATGTCTTCGTGGTGTTTCCATGTTTTTTCTAAATTGTCAACTAAATTAACAATTTCTTCTGTTTGAATGTTTTTTGTGCCTTCTGTTAATTCAATAAGTTGTTCGCTTTGGGTTTGTATGTCTTTTAAATATTTGTCTATTGTTACTTCTTCCCAAATACAAAGTCCAACTAAAATTAATACCACTGTCAAAATTGCAAAAAATTTTTTCATTTATTTTCGTCCTTTAAATTGGTTTGTATTGTTTGAGCTCGTTTATTCATTTCTTGATAATATACAATTCCATTGTTATCCAATGTAAATATTAATAAATTTTTTATTTTTAATTTTAATTTTTGTATATAGTTTAGCACTTCTTCTTTCTTTACTTTTGTGTTGCAAAAATTTTCTTTTAAAATTTTACCTTCGCTTATAAGAATAACTGGCATGCTGTTTTCTTTATATTTAATTTTCAAATCATCTCTGCTTACAGGGCTATTTTTTGCTTTAGGCAAAACACTTATTTTACCGTTGGTTTCCATTATTGCAAACAGCACTTCATCAACAGAAAAATATCCAGCTCCTCTTAGTTGTTCAAAGATGTCATCAATGTTTAAGTTTAATTTTTTTACTGCTTTGTAATTTATACCATTTTGGTCTATCACTATAACGGGCTTTCCACTTATTAATTCACTGAACTTTGGGCTGATTCTTGTTATTATTGTTATTACGTAATGTATAACTAAAAGTGCTAATAGGGGAACTATCCCATGCATAAGTGGTATGCTTATCTCAGACATTGGTATGGTTGCTAAATCTGCCAATATTAATGTTAAAACAAGTTCAAACGGTTGCATTTGCCCGAGTTGCCTTTTGCCCATAAGTCTAAAAACAATTAAAACAATAATATATATAATAATTGACCTTATTATTAAAGTTAACATATTTAATTATTGCTTTATTTGTTTTATTTAAACTCTTTTTTTATTTTTTAATGGTTTTTTAAAAATATTGTTGTTTTTTAACCAAATTAAAACAGTGCTAAATTTAAAAACATTAAAAATTATGCATAGCAAAATAAAGAATGTTGCTCCCAAAGAACACGAAATTGCTAAGTTAAAAAACAAAGGTAAAAAGTTATTGAATATATTTGTGGAAAAAGATGTGATTGCGGCTGTTGGAATTAAAAAAGCAAAAAAAGTTAAAAAGTATTTTTTTAATTTTAAACTAGGGCAAACTTGTTTTTTTATCATACGAATATTTAAGATGCTTGAAATTGTAAAACATGTTCCCATGGCATAGGTTAAAGCATTGATTCCTACATATTTTGGTAAAAACCATATGCACAACAACATTAAAATAGAACCAATGATGTAATTTTTAAAAGATTTTATTTCCAATCCAACAGCGTTTAATATTGATGAAGATATGTTTGTTAAGCACATAGGTATAATTATCCAGGCAGAGCTTGACAGAAGTATTCCACTATATGAATTATCAAAAAAGAAACTCCCAATATTTTCTCCTGCTCCCATAAAAATTGGCACAATAAAAAATGCTATGAATAGCGAAAACACTAAAGATGTAGTTGTCCTTGATGAAATGTAATTTGAATCTTTTTGTGCCAACGCTGATGATAAGTCGGGAACAAGTGCATAAGACAAGGAACCAATTATTGTCATTGGTATGAAAAGCAAAGGCAAAGTCATACCTGTAGCGATACCAAACAAACTAAGAGATTGGCTTTGTGTGTATCCAGCAACAACAAGGCGTAATGGTATTATAATTGCTATAACTGGTTGAATTAAACTAGAGGCTACTCGTATGGCAGTTATTGGGGAACTTGTTTTTATTATCTCTTTATAATTTTTTGGTTTTGCAAATTTTCCACCAGATTTAAAGTATAAAATAATAACAAATACACATGAAAAGACACATGCTATTGATAAGGACAAAGCAGCACCTATTGCGCCGTCAAAAACTGGCCAAATTCCACATAAAAGCAAATAGCATACAATAATTCTTATAAATTGTTCAAATAGTTCTGCGCTGCACGACGCTACATATTTATTTCGTCCCCACAAGTTTCCACGTATTGCACTGTATACGCTTGAAAACACAAGTGCTGGCAAAAGCAGTAAAAGTATAGTCATGCAGCTTTCATCAGCAAATATATGAGAAATAGGCTTTGAAAAAATTAAAACTAACAAACATATCAAAACACTTAAAACTAAGGATATTATTATTGCACTTGTTAGCGTTTGATGCTCTGCCTTTGTATCTTTGTTTGCAACATGCTTTGCTGTCATTCTTGATATAATTAAAGGTATTCCACTTGATACCAATGTTAAAAGAACCATGAATATAGAAAAGCTTATTTGATAAATACCTAAAGCTTCTGTTCCGATTGTCCTAGATAGCCATATTCTAAATATAAATCCAAGTAACCTTGTTATTGCTGTAAAAAAAATAATTATAAAAACTGTTTTGAATAATGATTTCATATCATATTTTATTAATGGGAGTGTTTGAATATGCAAATAAACATTAAAACTAAGCCTTATTATAAAGTAAAATCTGATGACACAATAAAGTCTATTTGTTCTAAGTTTAAAATTGTTGAAGAAGAACTAATGCAATTAAATTCAATAAACAAATTAGAAGAGGGTGATGTAATTATTATTCCAAAATCATATAAGTATTTTTATGTTGTTAAACCTTTAGACTCTTATGAAAAAATTGCTAAAAATTTAAATGTTAGTGTTGACACAATTATTAAAGCGACAAAAGGTAAACCAATGTTTATAGGACAAAAAATTGTGTTTTAACGCTTGTGAAAATTTTTTAAAAGCATTATAATAAAAAAGTTATGATAGAGATAGTTGAAGTTAAAAATAAAAAAGATAGAAAAAAATTTATCGATTTTCCTACAAAATTATACAAAGGTGTAAAGCAATATGTTCATCCTTTAAGAATGAGTGAATTTGAACTTTTTAACCCCAAAAAAAATGTATCTTTTGAAGATTGTGATGTTGTGTATTACTTGGCATATAAAGACGGCGAAGTAGTTGGTCGTATTGCTGGCATTTTGCAAAAACTTTATAATAAAAAATCAAACGAAAAAAGAGTTAGATTTACAAGATTTGATTGCATTAACGATAAGGAAGTTGCAAAAGCGCTTTTGTCAAGTGTTGAAAATTGGGCAAAAAAAATGGGCATGAATATTGTACATGGACCTATGGGGTTTAATGATTTGGATAGAGAAGGGTTGCTGGTTGAAGGTTTTGATGAAGTTGCTACATTTGAAGAAGCGTACAACTTTGCATATTATAAAGATTTGATTGAAAATTGTGGTTACCAAAAAGAAGTTGATTGGATTGAATTTAATATAATTATGCCTAGTGAAGTGGATGAAAAAACGAGTAGAGTTGCCGATTTGGTTAAACAAAGATATCATTTGAAAAACGCTGAAAAAACAAGCAAAAAAGCTTTTATTAAAAAATATGCAAAGCAAATATTTAAATTGTTAGATGATGCATATGGCCCACTTTATGGCGTAGTTCCTTATACCGATAAGCTTAGAAAACAAATTATAGATCAATTTAAATTATTTATTAGCCTTGATTATATGAGCTTAATTGTAGATGAAAATGATGAGCCTATTGCATGGGGATTCGCTATACCTTCTCTTAGCGAAGTAATTAACAAGTGTGAAGGAAGATTGACTTTAAAAAGTATTTTTCAAATATTAAAGGCTGTAAAAAAGCCAAGTCAGTTGGATTTGGCGCTTATCGCAGTTAAGCCGGGTTGGCATAGCAAAGGAGTGCCAGCTTTAATAATGCGAGAAATGGTTCAAAGTTTCATCAAACATAAAATCAAATCATGTGAAACAAATTTAAACTTGGAAGATAATTTACATATAATACAACTTTGGAAAAATTACGAACACAGACAACATAAACGTCGTAGGGCTTATGTTAAATATTTAAATTAACTTTTTTATATTTTTTTGCTGTTTAAATAAATATGATTTTAGAATTAAAAATTGATAGATATGGTGCAAATGGAGAGGGAATAGCTTTATATAATAATAAAGTTGTTTTTGTTCCGTTTGCTTTGAAAGGCGAAATAGTAAAAGTTGAAATTTTAAAAGAATATAAAACATATTATAATGCTAAACTTTTAAATGTTATTAAAAAAAGCGAAAAAAGGACACAGCCATTATGTCCTTATTATAAAATTTGTGGTGGTTGCAATTTACAACATGCAAATTATAAAGAGCAACTTAAAATTAAAGAAACTATTGTTAAGAATAATTTAGAAAAGTATGCGCATTGCAATTTTAATTTAAATCCAATAATTGAAAGTAATTTAATATACAATTATCGCAACCATATTTCTTTTCATGTTAACAAAAAAGGAGAATTGGGGTTCTATAAAAACAGTTCAAATGATTTTATAAAAATATTAAATTGTCATTTGGCAAATAATGTTATTAATTTATGTATAAGCATTTTTAACAACTATTTTTTTAAAAACCACATAAAAGGATACGATAAAAAAACAAAACAAGGGTTAATAAAACTTGTAGATTTTAAAATTGTTAACAACAAGATGTTAATTACTATTGTTTCAACTAATCTTATTTTGTCAAATATAAATCAACTTGTTAATAATTTAAAATTGATAGGCGTTGAATTTGGATTGTTTATTAGTTTAAATAATTATAATAATACACTTATTTATGGACAAGTTAATAAAAATATTTTTGGTTTAAAAGAAATTTGTTACAATGAAAAGGATATTATTTCATATATAGGCAATTACAGTTTTTTACAAATTAATAATTATATAAAAGATTTGATTTATGACAAAATTATAAATAAAGTAACTGCTAATTGCGTAGTTGATTTGTATGCTGGAAGGGCGATTGTGTCTGCTTTGTTATCAAAAAAGATTAAAAAAGTTTATGCTGTTGAAATTGTTAAAGAGGCGTGCTTTGATGCCAATAAAATTTTGGCAGATAATAACATAAAAAATGTGACAGTTTTGTGTGAAGATGCAAATCTTGCATTGTTAAAGATAAATGAAAAAGTAGATTGCGTTATTGTTGACCCTCCAAGAAAGGGCATGGAAAGAAAAACCATTTTAAGCATATTGCAAAAAAAACCAAAACAAATTGTTTATCTGTCTTGTTCTTCAAATACTTTGGCAAGAGATTTAAACATTTTTTTGCAAGATGGTAATTACAAGTTGACTCTTGTTCAACCATACGATATGTTCCCAAACACAGCAAATATAGAAACTTTAGCATTTATGGAGAAAATATGAAAAAGTTTAATAAAAAGTTGTATGCTAAATTTAAGCAAAACTATTATGCCCATTATGACGATATAAAAGACCATTCTAAGGGCATAAAAGAAGATTGGTAATAATTATGCACAAAAATGAATAATTATGCAGGTAGGTGATGGAAAATTTTATTAGGTTAGAAAATTTAATTGGAAAAGAAAAGTTATTAAAATTAAACACTAAAAAAGTTCTTATTTTTGGAATTGGTGGTGTAGGTGGATATGTGTGTGAAGGTTTGGCGCGATGTGGAATTGGAGAATTTACACTTGTGGATTATGACAAAGTTGAAGCAAGTAATATTAACAGGCAAATTATTGCTTCTACTATGACTATTGGCAAACAAAAAGCTGAAGTTATGAAAGATAGGATAATCGCTATAAATCCAAAAGCGAAGGTTAGTGTATTAAATATTTGTATTAATGAAGAAAATATTAATTTATTTGATTTTTCTTTATATGACTATGTAATTGATGCTATTGACATGGTTAAGTCTAAAATTGCAATAATTGAAAAAGCAAAATCTCAAAATGTGAACATAATATCATGCATGGGGACAGCGAATAAATTAGACTTTACAAAGTTAAAAATTGAGGATATAAGCAAAACAACAATGTGTCCTTTGGCAAAAGTTATTAGAAAAATTTTAAGAGATAAAAAAATAACAAATGTGCCTGTTTTATATTCAACAGAACAACCAATTAACTCTTATGATGCAAAGTGTCCTTTGTCCAGTATTATTTTTGTACCGGCAGTTGCAGGATTGTATATAGCAAGTTACGTGGTTTACAAATTAGGAGAAATAAGTGGAAGAATTTAAGAAAGTAGAACAAAGCATAACAAAGAAATTTAAAAAGACAATATGGAAAAGATTTGTAAATGCAGTTGATAAGTATAAATTAATAGAGCAAAATGACAATATTGCCGTTTGCATATCTGGTGGGAAAGACAGTATGTTGTTGGCCAAGTGCATGCAATTATTAAAGGCACATTGGAATATTGATTTTAATTTGCAATTTATATGTATGGACCCAGGATATAATCACGAGAATCGTGTTTTAATAGAAAAGAACTCTAAACTGTTAAACATACCTGTAACTTTTTTTGAAACAAAAATTTTTGATATTGTTTCAAACATAAAACAAACACCTTGTTATTTATGCGCAAGGATGCGCAGAGGGTATTTATATGAATTTGCAAAAAAATTGGGTTGCAACAAAATCGCTTTAGGGCATCACTTTAACGATGCCATAGAAACAATATTATTAAGTATGTTTTACGGTGCTGAATATAAAACAATGATGCCAAAACTAAAAAGTACAAGCCACATTGGCATGGAGCTTATAAGGCCACTTTATTTAATTAGAGAAGAAGATATTGTACATTGGGCAAATTATAACAATTTAAATTTTTTGCAATGTGCTTGCAAATTGACAGAAGGTATAAAACAAGGGAAGATTAGTGGAAAAAGAAATGAAATAAAACAACTTATTTCTATGTTAAAAAAAATCAATCCGGCCATAGATATAAATATTTTTAAAAGTGTAGAAAAAGTTAATTTAAACACAATATTGGGGTATGTGAAAGACGGTGAAGCAAAAACGTTTTTAGATTATTATTAAAACATTAAGTTGACTTTTTATTAATCATTTGTTATCATTACATTGTTTTTTATGCAGATTGCATAATGGGGTGTCGCCAAGTGGTAAGGCATTGGATTCTGACTCCAACATCCGTAGGTTCGAATCCTACCACCCCAGCCAAATTATCGCAAATTGCAGTTTGTAAATTTTTTTGAAAAAAATAAAAAAAGTCTTTACATTTTATGTTTAATTATATATAATGTAAAAGCGTATTGGGGTGTAGCCAAGCGGTAAGGCACGAGACTTTGACTCTCGCATGCGTAGGTTCAAATCCTGCCACCCCAGCCAAGCAATTTATTGCGAAGGTTTGACCGAAGGGCAAAGCAAGCCAAAAGGTCAACAAGAAAAACAAAGCACTGCTTAAAAGCGAAGACATGCTTCGCACGAGAGTAGTGACCAAACTCCAACGAAGTGGAGTTTGCGTGTGGTCACTGAAAAGA
>CALWKJ010000041.1 GCA_944381225.1 uncultured Clostridia bacterium
ATTTTTTATTATTTACTTCACTTTGCTTCATTTTTGTTTTATACTTTTAACATATGAAGTTTCGCACAAAAACATGCCCAAGGTGCAATTCAAAAAATTCTTTAAATGCTTACAAATGTGATTGTTGTGGGCTTATTTTTGAACGATTAAATGACGCAACAAATTCTGCTGGAAAAAAAATGATTATTAGTGGACATAAAAACAAAGTTGTGTATGTAAAAAAAGTTCCTAAAGACATAAAAAAATGGAAATTAATTTTAATTACCATTTTTGGTGGAATGTTTGGTGCTCACTGTTTTTATGTTGGAAGATATTTAAGGGGAGTGATTATGCTTCTTGCGGGAGTTTATGCTTTTATTGCCTCAATCTTAGCAGTATCATCGATGTTGCCAACAAGCATTTACACGCTAAGCACACTAATTGTTGGAATTTTAGTTATTGTTTATTTGCTTGATATTGTAAATGTGTGTATATCAAAATTTAAGATACCAGTTTATATAGATAATTCGGGAGATGTTAAATGAAAACAGTTGTTGTTGGCATAAGTGGAGGAGTAGATTCTTCTGTTGCAGCATATTTATTAAAAAAACAAGGCTATAACGTCATTGGTCTTTTTATGGTTAACTGGGAAGAAAATGATGAAAATGGAGTTTGCACATCGCAACAAGACTACGAAGATGTAAAAAGGGTTTGTGCAAAAATAGGGATACCTTATTACACAGTAAATTACGCAAAAGAATACTATGAAAAAGTTTTTGAATATTTTTTGCACGAGTACAAAAAAGGACGCACTCCAAATCCAGATGTTTTGTGTAATAAAGAAATAAAATTTGGTCCTTTTTTAAATTTTGCAAAAAGCATTGGCGCAGATTATATTGCGACAGGACATTATGCAAAAAAAGTTGAAAAAGCTGGATTGTATTATTTAAAAAAGGCAAAAGATTTAAATAAAGACCAATCATATTTTTTAAATCAGTTAAGTCAACAGCAGTTAAAATATGTGCTTTTTCCACTTGAAGATATAACAAAGCCTAAAGTTAGAGAAATCGCTGAAAAATTAGAACTTTGCAATGCAAAAAAGAAAGATAGTACAGGAATATGCTTTATTGGAGAAAGAAATTTTAAAAAATTTTTAAAAAACTATTTGCCAGCAAAATCTGGAGAGATAAGAACATTAGACGAAAAAGTTATTGGAAAGCATGATGGGCTTATGTATTACACACTTGGTCAAAGAAGGGGACTTGGTATTGGTGGTTATAAAAATGGTAATGGTGAAAGGTGGTTTGTTGTAAAAAAAGATTTAAAAAACAATGTTTTATATGTTCATCAAGGCGAAGATAAGGAGTTGTACACAAGTTCAATGAAGTCTGGCAAATTTAATTGGATACCCCAAAAGCCTAGTCAAACAGAATTTGATTGTTTTGCAAAATTTAGATATCGTCAACCCGATCAAAAAGTTCATGTAAAACAAGTGGATGACCATGTTGAAATAACATTTTATGAAAAGCAAAGAGCAGTTACTCCTGGGCAATATGTTGTTTTGTACACCGAAGATGAAACTTGTTTGGGTGGAGCTGAAATAGAAGAAACATTTAAGTAAAAAAATGACAGATTAAAAATTTATGTAATAAAGGAGAAAAAAATGAAAAAAGAATTTTATTATTGTGAAATATGCAAAAGCATTGTAACAAATTTAAACGGGGTAGACACGCCTAAAATTTGTTGTGGAAAACCTATGAAAAAATTAAATGCAGGAGAAGTTGAAGCATCACAAGAAAAACATATTCCAGTTTGTGAAATGTCTAATGGAACACTAAAAGTTAAAGTTGGTTCTTTATTTCATCCAATGGAAGAAAAACATTATATAGAATGGATATTAGTTAAAACAGACAAAGGCGAATACGTAAAATATTTGCAACCAAATAATGAGCCAGTTGCAACTTTTTGTATTTATGATGAAAAAGTAGAAAAAGTTTACGCTTATTGTAATTTGCATGGACTTTGGAAAGTAGAGCTATAAAATAATATTTTTATATAATTTGCACAGCATAACAATGGAGATTGATTATGCCAGATTATGTTGTTGTGCTGTTAAATTCTGTTATAAGCTTTGTAATTTTGTTTATAATTGCAAAAATGCTTGGGAAAAAGCAGATTGCAGAACTAAGTTTTATTGATTATGTCGTTGGAATTTCCATAGGTTCAATTGTTGCAAATTGGTCAACCGACCTTGACACCCCATGGCAAAATTATATTATTGCTCTTGTAATATATTTTATTTTTCCAATTTCGATAACAATTTTGGAAAGAAAAACATTGTCGCTAAAAGCGTTTTTAAGAGGAAGACCTATAATTATTATTGAAAATGGCAAATTTGATTATAAAAATTTAAAAAAATCAAAACTTGATGTAAATGACGTACTGGGAATGTGTAGAGATAAAGGATATTTTTCATTAAGCGAAATTGCGTATGCAATATTTGAAACTAATGGAAATTTAAGCGTTATGCCCGTTGGCAAACAACGCCCAACTGTTATTGATGATTTTGATATTAAGGCAAAAAAAGCACAACTTGAAAAGTATGTAATTATAGACGGAAAAATAGATTACAGTTATTTAAAAATGCTAGACAAAGATGAAAAATGGCTTTTAAACAGATTGCAAATAAAAACAAAAAAACAACTAAAAAATATTTTAATCGCATTTTATGATGTAAAAACAGATAATTTTAAATTGCATTATAAAAAAAGAAATAGCAATTAATTGCTATTTCTTTTTTTTAATAAAAACCACAAAATTAGCAAAAGTTGTAATGGTATGCAAATAAACAGCAAATACCACATTTTTTCAATTGTTAAACACACAGATACAAAGCACGTCCAAACTATTATTGAAGAAAATATAAATTGCATATACTTTGTTCCCCAAACACAACTAAACACCAAAAGAACAATTGAACTTAATGGTATAGCGTAAATAAAACTTAGCCAACTTTTATAATCATAAGCGTTAAATAAAATTAAACAAGTATAAGTTATTGTTGCAATAAGCCAAACCAAGCCGCTAGATAGTAAAGTTATAATTAATTTATTTGTTTTGTTTGCTTTTGAAACTGTTTTTGCTTTTGGGCTTTCGCTTACAATGTCATTTAATGTAATATTAAAAATTTCGCATAGCGACATCAGTACGCTTACATCAGGGACAGATTCCCCTCGTTCCCATTTTGACACGGATTTGTCAGAAAAGTTTAATTTTTCGGCAAGTTCACTTTGGGTCATTTTCATTTTTTTTCTAAAATTGCAAATATTTCTTGCTATTATTTCATTTAGGTTTTCCATGTTATTATTGTAACACTTTTAACAAAAATTGCAAATTAAAATACAATATAAATATGCACTCTACAATTAGTAGAATGTCGAAAATTGCGTTCTATTCCTTAAAAAAAAATTGTAGACACAAAAACATACGAGTAGATAGATTTTTTTTAAAAATTGTAATAAATTAAAACTGGCAAAAGAAAACCAATTAATTTAAGGAGGCATTATGATTTTTACAAAAAAGTGCAAAATAACAGTTTTTGGAGATTCTATACCAAAAGGAATTATATTTAAAGACAACAAACTTTCAAAAATTGCTGATAATGCAGTTAAAATTGTAGCCGAATATTATAATATAAAAATAGAAAATTGTTCAGTTTATGGTCAAACAATGACAAGAATTAACGATAAGGGCATTTTTGACGATTATTTAAAAAATTTAAATAAAAAAATAAAAAACATAGCCGTAATAAGCATTGGTGGAAATGATTCAGATTATAATTGGCAAGAGGTTGAAAAATCTCCAAAATTTAATCATTTGCCAAAAACACCACCAAAAGAATTTATTGACCTTTTAGATAAATCAATTTTAAAACTAAAAAAACACAAAGTTAAAGTGATTTTAACAAATATTCCACCAATAGATAGCAAAAGATATTTCAATAACGTAATTTCAAAAATTGCAAATCCAGACAAAGTTTTGCAATTTTTAGACAACGACATAGAAAACATATATAGACATCAGGAATTTTATAATTTATTAATAACAAAATGCGCTCAAAAAAATAAATGCAGACTTATAGATATTAGACAAAGTTTTTTATGGGACAAAGGTTATTTAAATAAGATTTGTGATGATGGAATTCACCCAAACCAGCAAGGATACAATCTTATAGCACAATCAATAATAAAACAAATTAACAACATAAAGTAACAAAAAAAATTTGCATTTCGCTTTTTTATTTAATATTATAAAAATAAAAAGGATTTGTATGCAAAAGTTAAATTTTATAAATTTGAATAAAAAAATATATTATTATTTGTGGGAAGATGTTGAACAAATTAAAGGTATAATACAAATATCGCATGGAATGTGTGAATATGCTGAAAGATATGATAATATTGCAAAATTTTTCAACAAACATGGCTATGTGGTTGTTGCAGATGACCATCGGGGGCATGGGCATACAGATGAGGACAATTTGGGATATGCCCACGGAGACATGGCTGATGATACAGTTAAAGACATGTTTGAACTTTTAAAAATTACAAAAAAAATGTACCCATCAAAAAAATATATTTTGTTTGGATTTAGTTATGGCTCGTTTTTAACGCAAAAATTTTTGGAAAAGTATTCAAATTATTTAGATGGTGTTGTTGTTGCAGGAAGTAGCAAAAACAGCAAACTAGCAGTAAAATTTGGAAAATTTATTACAAAAATGAATTTAATTTTTAAAAGAAACCAAAAAAAAGCATATTTTGTTAAAAAAATGACATTTGATAGATATGATAAAAATTTTAAGGATAAATGCTTTTTAAGCAACAATCAAAAATCCAATCAAAAATATTACAGTGATAAGTTTTGTGGATTTGTGTGTTCATATAATTTTTATTATAGCTTTTTTAAAATGTTAGATAGTCTGTATAAAAAAAAGAATGTAAAAAATATAAATAAAAATTTAAACATTTTAATTGTATCTGGCAAAAACGACCCAGTTGGACAAATGGGTAACGGAGTTAAAAAACTTTATAATTATTATAAAAAAATAGGATTAAAAAACATTAAATTAATATTGTATCCAAACGCTCGCCATGAATTTTTTAATGAAATAGAAAGCGAAAAAAAACTTTTAGACATTGTTAATTTTTGTAACAATGTAAACAGCTAAAAAAAGACATATCACATTAAATGATATGTCTATTGTTTATCTTTGCAAGTCTGCTTCTTTAATCTTAACAGATTTTGCAATTTTCTTGCTTGAAAATTTTCTTTCTTTTTCTATTTCTTTGCTTGTTTCAATAAAAGCCATTAGTTCTTTTCTTGTTCCTTTGTCTATTTTATTACTTCTGAAAATATCAATCATATTTAACCTCACCACAAAAAAAATATCATTGTTTTATACAAATGTCAATACCCAAATTTTTAAAATATAATTTTATTTTATACTTAAAATGATATATAATAGTATGGGGAGAAGTAATGACAAAAAAACAAATTTACAATATTACAAAATTAAGCATTTTGGCTGTGTTGTTTATGTTGGTGTTTGAAATGTTGTTTTATTTTGACAGTGTTACTACTGCAATAAGCAATATTATTTTAAACGCAAATGGCATAGTTTTGTACATTGCAATATATTTTGTTATGCTTATTCAAGTTAGTGTGATTCCATTGCCAGTTTATGTTGTAATAAACGCTGCGGTAATAATTGAAAGCATAAATTTGAATCTTATGTATTTAAGTGGTTGGATTTTTGTTTTTGTTACAATGTTTGCATACATGACAGGAGTAATTATTTCTTATTTTATAGGTAAAAAATGGGGAAGTCGTGCTGTTAAATGGTGCGCAGGAAGTGAAGAGGAATACATTAAGTGGATAAAAATTTTTAACAATAAGGGCAAATGGTATTACGCTCTTACTGTTTTGTTGCCAGTTTTTCCGGATGATTTATTGTGTCTGGTCGCAGGTGGAGTAAAACTTAATTTTTGGTTTTACTTTTTTGTTAATTTGGTTTTTAGGTTTGTTGGACTTGTTGCAATGATTCTTTCTTTGCAGTTTGTAAATAATATAAATTCATCTTCTTTTCCTTTTACATTGCTTTTATGGAGTTTTGTCCTTTTTGTTTTAATAATTGTGTTCTTAATTTTTAAACTTAAATTTAAAAATGAAATTAAATAATTTTTAAAAAATTAGCACTCTTGCCTTGACAGTGCTAATTTTTTGTGCTACCATATTTATGGTTTTTAAGGTGTAAAAATTATTACATTGTTAAAAATCAAAAGGGGGCAACATGAATTTTGAAAAATATACACAAAGTAGTATATCAGTTTTAAATTCTGCACAAGAAAAAGCAAAAAACGATAATTGCTCCGAATTAAAACAGTCGCATCTTTTTTATGAAATGATAGATAAAAAAACGCTTATCTATGAAATTTTAGAAAAGATGAACATTGATTGTGAGAATTTAAAGAATACTATTTTAAATAAATTAAAAACTTTGCCCAAAGTTAGTGGACAAAGTGAGGTATATGGTTCAAACGAACTTGTAAGTTCTTTAAGCCTTGCCGAAAATATTGCAAAAAACATGAAAGACGAATATGTTTCGCTTGAACACATATTTATGGCATTTTTAGAAAAGCCAGAAAGTTTATTAAAAGAAATTTTTAAATATTTTAATATAACAAAAGACAATTTTATTAAAGAATTAAGTAAAATAAGGGGGAATACAAGAGTGGTTACAGACAATCCAGAATCAACGTACAACGTTTTAGAAAAGTATGGAACAGAACTTGTTTCGCTTGCAAAAAATCAAAAAATTGACCCAGTAATTGGACGAGATAACGAAATAAGAAACACAATAAGAATACTTTCAAGAAAAACAAAAAACAACCCTGTTTTAATTGGTGAAGCAGGTGTTGGTAAAACTGCCATTGTTGAAGGTCTTGCAATAAGAATTGCAAAAGGCGATGTTCCAAGCAGCTTAAAAGACCGAAAAATTTTCTCACTTGACCTTGGGGCACTTGTTGCAGGTGCAAAATATAGAGGTGAATTTGAAGAAAGGTTAAAAGCAGTATTAAACGAAATAAAAAAGAGTGAAGGTCAAACAATAATGTTTATTGATGAACTTCACACAATTGTTGGAGCAGGGAAAACGGATGGAGCAATGGACGCAGGCAATTTGCTTAAACCTATGCTCGCAAGGGGCGAACTTCACTGCATTGGTGCAACAACACTAAACGAATATCATAAATACATTGAAAAAGACCCAGCCCTAGAGAGAAGATTTCAACCGGTTATGGTAAATGAACCAACAGTTGAAGACACAATCGCAATTCTTCGTGGACTAAAAGAAAGATATGAAGTTTTTCATGGAGTAAAAATTAGTGATAGCGCACTAATTAGCGCTGCAACACTTTCTAATAGATATATAACAGATAGATTTTTGCCAGATAAAGCAATCGACCTTGTTGATGAAGCATGTGCAATGGTAAAAAGTGAAATAGACAGTATGCCAACTGAAATGGACGACATAAGACACAAGATGATTCAACTTGAAATAGAACAAGCCGCTCTTAAAAAAGAAACAGATAAATTAAGTAAAGAGCATTTGGAAAATATCAATAAGGAACACGCAAAACTAAAAGAAGAATTTGATAAGATGTCTGCAAAATGGCAAAAAGAAAAGGAAAACATCGATAAAATAAACAAAATTAAACAAGACATAGAAAAAACAAACGCAGACATAGAAAAAGCACAACAAGAATACGATTTGAATAAAGCAGCCGAACTTAAATATAACAAATTGCCAAACCTTAAAAAACAACTAGAAGAATTGGAACAAAAAGAGAGTTCAAACAATTTGTTAAAAAGCAAAGTAACCGATGAAGAAATATCACTAATTGTTAGTCGTTGGACACAAATTCCACTTTCAAAACTTCTTCAAAGCGATAGAGATAAACTATTAAATATGGAAAAAGAACTTCATAAAAGAGTAATTGGTCAAGACGATGCAGTTAAAAAAGTTAGCGATGCAATAATTAGGTCAAGGGCAGGAATACAAGACCCAAATAGACCAATTGGTTCGTTTATGTTTTTAGGTCCAACAGGTGTTGGAAAAACTGAACTATGCAAGGCACTTTGTGCAAACTTGTTTGACACCGAAAAAAATTTAATAAGAATTGATATGAGTGAATATATGGAAAAATTCTCTGTGTCAAGGCTTATTGGTGCGCCACCAGGATATGTTGGTTATGAAGAAGGTGGACAACTAACCGAACAAGTACGAAGAAAACCATATAGTGTTATACTATTTGATGAAGTTGAAAAGGCACACCCAGATGTGTTTAATGTGCTTTTGCAAATACTTGATGACGGCAGAGTAACAGACGGACAAGGCAAAACAGTTGATTTTAAAAACACAATAATAATTTTAACATCAAACCTTGGCGCTGATGCAATTATGCAAGGAATACAACCAGATGGAACAATAAGCGAAGATGCAATAAATCAAGTTAATGCACTTTTAAAACAAAGTTTTAGACCCGAGTTTTTAAACAGACTTGATGAAATTATTTTCTTTAAACCACTTGTAAAAACAGAAATCAAACAAATTGTTGATTTACTCTTAAACAGTCTTAAAGAAAGATTAAAAGACAAACAAATTACGCTTAATGTAACAGACAAAGCAAAAGAGTTTATCATTGATAATGGTTTTGATATAAACTTTGGTGCAAGACCACTAAAAAGATATATTCAAAACAATGTTGAAACAATACTTGCAAAATATATGCTTGCAAATGATATCGCACCAAACACAACACTTAATATTGATGTTGAGAATGACAATATTATTGTTAAATAAAAAAAATAGATTGCCGAAAAACGGCAAAAAATCACAATAAATAAGCTTTATTGTGATTTTTTTATGGTTTTATTAAAAGTTTTACAATATATCGTTATTGTCATTAAAATAATCTCTTGCAAAAAATTGTTGTAAAGTGATGCTTGCACCCACACATAATTTTTTGATAGTTATAACTTTTGGACATTTACTTTTTTTAGACATAAAATCAAATATAGTTGAAGGTGTCAAATTTGAGTTCAAACATAGTGCTGTAAGTGTTGTATTATTCTCAACTATAAGTTCTTTTATTCTTTTTCTAATTGCTTCATCTAAATTCATCTTACTATGCTCCGTAACGAAATTTCGTAACAAGTGTAAACATTTTAGTAATTATTTGTCTTACGGTATTTCGTAAATAATGTTGACAAATATAACTAAAATGGTTAAAAATATTTACGAAGTTTCGTAATATGAGTATCTGCAAATCTTGTTGTTTTATTGGTCATAGAAAAATAGAAGTATCAAATTTACTTGAAGAAAAGTTAAAAAGGGTGCTTAT
>CALWKJ010000042.1 GCA_944381225.1 uncultured Clostridia bacterium
ACTAAAATATAAATTAATATCAGTAAAACCTAAACAAGTGCTAAAAATTGGAAATTTTTCTATTGAATTTATTAATGTAAATCACTCAATAGCTGGAGCATTAGCGCTTTGTATAAACACTCCATGTGGGAATATAGTACACACAGGTGATTTTAAAATTGACTTCCAACCAGTTACTGGTGAAACTACAGATTTAACTAGATTTGCAGAATTGGGAAGGAAAGGAGTTAATTTGTTGTTGTGTGAAAGCACCAATGTTTGCAGACCAGGATATTCAATGAGCGAATCAAAAGTTGGTAGAGAAATGGATGCTATTTTTGAAAAACATCCAAATAATAGGTTGTTTGTTGCAACTTTTGCATCTAATATTCAAAGAATGCAACAAATTTTAGATTTGGCAGAAAAATACAAGAGAAAAGTTGCTTTTTCTGGAAGAAGCATGATTAATGTTAGTGAAGTGGCTTCAAAATTGGGAGAATTGAATTATAATCCTAAAAACATAATAGACATAGATAAGGTTGGCAATTATCCTGACAATGAAATTCTTATAATGGCAACAGGTAGTCAGGGAGAGTCTATGAGCGCACTTTCAAGAATGGCAAGTGGAGAGTTTAAGGGCATTGAACTTGATGAAAATGATTGTATTATATTGTCATCTTCTCCTATTCCAGGAAACGAAAAATCAGTTTATGGACTAATTAACACATTGTTTAAAAAGGGTGCAGATGTAATTTATGACGAACTTGCTGAAGTGCATGCTTCAGGACACGCTTGTCAAGAAGAAATAAAAATTATTCACAAACTAGTAAAACCACAAAATTTTATCCCAATACATGGTGAATATAGGCACTTAAAACAACATAAAGAATTAGCAATGGCTTTAGGTATGAATTCAAGAAATATAATACTTCCAGAGCTAGGCATGCAAGTTGAAATGTCAAAAAATTCAATATCAACATGTGGATTTGTACAAGCAGGATTAAGGCTTGTTGATGGGCTTGGAGTTGGAGATTTGTCTAGTGCTGTATTGCGTGACAGAAAGCAATTAAGCGAAGAAGGAGTTTGTGTTGCTGTTGTAAATATGTCGCAATCTACCAGCGAACTTATTTCTGACCCATTTATTATTACACGCGGCGTTGTTTATAATGACGAGGCAGATGATTTTAATCAAGACGCCAGACAATGCTTAAGTCAGCTTTTAAAAAATTATGATTTGAAGAGCATGGAACAAAATGAAATTAAGATGCTTGTTAAAAAAACTCTTTCAAATTTCATTTTTAAAAGAACAAAAAGAAGACCAGTTATATTAACTGTAATTATTTTAGGATAATGGAAATTTTAGAACAAATAAAAAAATATGCAAATAAAAATCACATTCCCATAATTAAAGATGATGGGTGTGATTTTTTAATTAATTTTTGTAAAAAAAACAAGCCGATTAATATTTTAGAAATTGGAACGGCTGTAGGATATTCGGGTGCAATGATGCTTTTAAATTCTCCACAAAGCACATTGACCACCATTGAAATTAACATAGATAACTACAATATTGCAAAAAAAACATATAAAAATTTAAATTTGTCAAACAGAGTTAACCAAATTTTGGGCGACGCAAAAGAAGTTATAGAAAAATTAAATAAAAAATTTGATTTGATATTTTTAGACGGACCTAAGGGGCAGTACATAAATTACTATCAAAATTTAAAAACTTTATTAAATAAAAATGGCTACATAATAGCTGATAATATTTATTTTCATGGACTTGTAAAAGGCCCCGAGTTTGTTAAGCACAAACTTAGAAGTATGGTAGTAAATTTAAGAAAATTTATTAAAACAATTCAAAATGACAGTGATGTTGACGCAAAAATATTAGATAAAGGAGATGGAATAGCTGTAATTCGCAAAAAATAGTACTTTATTGAATATTGCAATTTTATAATTTGTTGTAATAAAGTTAAACCTTTTTGAAACTACCAAATAAAAATGCACAAATAAGTTAAAACCTTTTGAAACTAGCAAAAAAGAACTCTACATATAAAAGTAAAGTTCTTTTTTATATTATTTTCAAAAATAACAGACTAAGAGTTTTTTTATTTAAACAAAAATGTCAAGCTAAAAATTTTGTTAAAAAACTCAGTTTATTAATGAATCTTTTTTTTAGTTTTAATAAACACATAATTATCAGGAAATTATGCAAAAAAAATATAAATAAAGATTTTTGTTTATAAAGTGTATTAAATTTGTTATAATATACTTATGCAATGGGAAATCGAAATTATAAAATATTTTCAAACTTTTCAAAATGGGTTTTTTGATGTATTTTTCTGGTTATTTAGTTTTTTTGCTAGTTATTTAGGAATAATTATTATATTTGTTTTTCTATATTTTTTTTCTAATAAAAAATACGCAACTTTTTTCTTAATCTTCACCGTTATAAATGTTGTGTTAAATTATGTTTTAAAAATAATAATAAATAGGCAACGCCCATACGAGGTGAGCGAGGATATAATAAATATGGTAAAAGCGCTTGGACAAAGTTTTCCAAGTGGACATATGGTTTGCGCAACAAGTATTGTGTTCTTTTTGTTTGCGTATATTTATAATAAGTACAAAAATACAAAATATATAGCAATATCACTGTCTATATTTGTTTTTTATTTAATTTGCGTTGCTTTATCCAGAATGTATTTTGGACAACATTTTTTAACTGATATTATTGCGGGAATATGTGTCGCTTTAATTTTATGCTTTGTTGAATTTAAAATATTTAAAAAATATATTAAATACTAACATATTTTACAAGTTTACATTAACATAAAAAAGTGATAAACTTATTTTGGAGAAATGTATGCAAATAGAAGTTATTTCAAATAGTGTGGAGCAAACAAAAAAAATTGCAAAAAGTTATGCTCAAAGTATTAAGTCACCAGTGGTAATATCACTAGTAGGAGATTTGGGTGCTGGGAAAACAACTTTTACTAAAGGTTTTTGTGAAGGACTTGGAATAAAAGATTTGGTTACAAGTCCAACCTTTACAATCATGAATGAGTATACTGGGGGAAGATTTACAGTTTATCATTTTGATATGTACAGACTTTCAAATAAAGAAGAGGCCTTGGAACTTGGTTTTGATGAATATTTTGATTTAAGAAAATTAAAAGGCATATGCATTGTGGAATGGGCAGAAAATGTAAAGGGCTTGTTGCCAGCTTTGTATGTTGAAATAAATCTTATAAAAATAAACGAAAATTCAAGAAAAATACAAATTGGAGTAAAAGGTTGGGTAGGTTGATGAAAGTTTTAGCTTTAAACACTGCGTTTTCGAACTCTGATGTCGCAATACTAATAGATGATAAAAAATTTTATAGTTCATTTGCTAGTAACTCAAAGCATAGTGAAAATGCTTTGGTGTGCATAGACAAACTCTTAAGACAAAACAATGTTGATATACAAAATTTTGAAACTATTTCAGTTGTTGTTGGTCCTGGTTCGTTTACTGGAATAAGAATTGGAATTGCTCTGGCTAAAGGAATGTGCGTTGCTAAACCAGATTTAAAATTAGTCTCAATATGCTCTTTAGATTTAATGGCATACATCTATGTAAAAAAACATAATGATAAAGAGTTTTGGTGTGCGATTGATGCACTAAGTGGTAATATATATGTGTGTAAATACGATAAAAAAGGTATGAGAATGAATTCCCCACAAATGTTAACTGCAGAAAACATAAGTGATATATCTGGAGTGGTTGTTGGTTTAAATGATGACAATTTAGATTTTTGCTTAGAAAAAGTTTCATTTAATCCTGAATCTTTATTGGATTACACTTTAGAATTAATAGATAAAAAGCAGTTTGTTAGCGAGAGCAATTTTTTGCCAATTTATCTTAGAAAATCGCAAGCTGAAATGGGATTGGAAAATGCAAATAAAAAAAATTGATATAAATTTAATAGATGAGATATTTTTAATATCGTTCGAACAATTTCAAAAAGAAAGTTGGACAAAACAGCAATTTGCTGAATGTTTAAATGATTCAAATTATGTTTGTTTTGGAATTTTTGAAAATGATAAACTTATAAGTTATGTTTTGGCTCTAGAAAGTTTGGATGACGTTAACATATTAAGTATTGCAACGAAAGAAAAATATAAAAACAAAGGATTTGCATCTGCTTTGCTTGAACATTTAAAAAAATATTCAAAATTAAACAATAAAACATTGTCTCTTGAAGTAAAATCAAAAAACCATGTGGCTATTAATTTATACACCAAACTAGGATTTAAAATTGTTTCAAGTAGATTAAATTATTACAAAGATAAAGACACGGCAATTATTATGTTTTATATGTAACAACAAGTTTTGTTTTTCATAAATAATTATATGAATGTAACATATAAAGAAACAAAAGTTAACTATGTATGTTTTGGAAAAGGTGAAAAAAATATTGTATACCTGCATGGTTGGGGTGGTTGCATAGATAGTTTTATGTACTTTGCAAAAAACATAAAAGCAAAAAGCGTATTAGTAGATTTTCCGCCGTTTGGGAAAAGCGAAGAGCCTAAAATTGCATGGTGCCTTGAAGATTATGAAAAAGTTGTAAAACTTATTTTAGAAAAAGAAAAAATTAAAAAATACATAATAATAAGCCATTCTTTTGGTTCAAGAGTTGCAATTTGTTTGGCAAGTAAGTATAATGATGTTGAAAAGTTAATAATAACTGGAGGGGCTGGATTAAGACCTAAATTTAATTTAAAATTAAAATTTAGGAAAATAAAATATAAAATAATTAAATTTTTTAATAAAAATGCAGTATTAGGCTCAAAAGATTATATCAGTTTGTCAAATGTAATGAAAAAAACCTTTTCAAATATTGTCAATCAAGATTTAAGTGAAATTGCTCGAAAAATTACTTGTAAAACATTATTAATATACGGTAATTTAGATAAAGAAACGCCTTTGTATATTGCAAAAAAATACAATAAATTAATAAAAAATTCTAAATTGAAAATATACAAAAATTTTGGACATTTTGCATATCTAGAAAATAGTGAAAAATTTTTAAAAGATTGTTTAATTTTTATAAAGGAATAGTTATGGATTTTTTTAATGGAAATAATATACACTTAATAATCGCAGTTGTTTTGTCTGCAGTTAACGGAGCGATAATGTGCTTTTTGTCCTCCAAATTTCTTCATGTTATTCAATTAAGCGGATACAAAATCAATGGATACAGAGCATGGCTTAAAGAAACAAAAGCAGCTTATGTTGGCAGACTTACAATTCTTTCGTTTTTGTCCATCGCTTGTATTTTAGTCACAAATGCACTTTTGGATGGATATGGTGAATATTATTCATATGTTGGTCTTGTATTCTATTTTTATTTTTGTATTGTGTTTATTGTAAATGTATATAAAACGCCAAACAAAACACCTTTAAAACAAACAAAAAGGATGAACAGACTCACTTTTGTTGTATTTTTAATTATGATTGCAATTACATTTATTTTAATTGCAATATTTAGCGAATATGTCGTTTATGTTAAATTTGGAATAGTTGCTCTCACTCCATTGTTTTTGCCTTTTGTTGTGCCGGTTTGTCATTTTTTATGTGTGCCTATGGAATTAATTTTTAGGCAATATTACATCATAAAAGCAAAGAAAAAGCTTAAAAAACTAAACAATTTAATAAAAATTGGAATAACTGGTAGTTTTGGAAAAACAACTACAAAACACATTTTAAATGTAATGCTTGCAACAAAGTATAATGTGTGCATGAGCCCTCACAGCTTTAATACTCCTTTAGGCTTGACTAAAGTTGTAAACTCATATTTAAAGCCCGAACATGAAATACTTATAACGGAAATGGGGGCAAGACAAATTGGTGATATAAGTTACCTTTGTAAATTAATTCAACCTAAGCATGCCATAATAACAAGTGTTGGTAATCAGCATCTTGCAACATTTGGTTCTGTTGATAATGTTTATAAAGCAAAAAAAGAATTGATGCAGGCAATAACTGACGGAATTGTTTGTTTTAACGCAAACAATGAAGGTTGCTTAAAAATGTACAATGAATGTAAAACAGAAAAAATATTGTGTGGAATAAATAGTGATGATTGTTTTGCAAACATAAAAAATATAAAAACAACAAATAAAGGTTCAACTTTTACGCTTGAAATTGACAAAAAATCTGTTAACTGTACAACTAAATTATTGGGAATTCACAATCTGGAGGATGTAGTTTTGTCTGCTGGATTAGCTTATAAACTTGGGGTTACATTAACTCAAATAAAAAATGCAATATCATCTTTAAAGCCTGTTCCCCATAGGTTAGAATTAATAAATGAGAATGATTTAACAATAATAGACAATTCATATAATGCATCTATGGAAAGTAGTATGGCTGCTTTAGAAACATTAAAACTTTTTGACGGCGACAAAATAATAGTAACTCCCGGAATTGTTGAACTTGGCGAAGAGCAGTATTCAATTAATGAAAATTTAGCGCAAGAAATAGCAAAAGTTGCCCAAAAAGTAATAATAGTAAACAAAACCAATAAAGATGCTTTAATTAATGGGTTAAACAAAGCCAAATTTGATAGTAAAAATATTATTTTTGTTGAAAATTTAGCTGACGCCAAAGACAAACTCAAAGAAATAGTAAAACCAAAGGATGTAATTTTATTTGAAAATGATTTGCCAGACAATTACATTTAATTTAACACTTTTTATATAATTTGAATACTAATATAATTGAGGTTATAAATGCAAAATATATTAGTATTTTATGGTGGGAAAAGTGTAGAACATGACATTTCGGTTATAACTGCAATACAGACATTAAAAAATATAAACACTGAAAAATATAATGTAATTCCAATTTATCAAACAAGAGAAAACGAATTTGTAGTTGTTAATGATTACTTAAATCCAAAAGTATATTGTGATAAAGTTAAAAATTACAAAAAAGTTGAATTTGTTTTTGGAAAAAGTGAAATTAAAATTAAAGGCTTAATCAAAAAAACTTATAAAATTGACTGTGCAATAAATTGTTTGCATGGTCTTAATGGTGAAGACGGAACACTGTCTGCACTAATGAATTTATGCAATATACCTATTTCTTCATCTGGTCTTTTGGGAAGTAGTGTGTGCATGGATAAAATTTTAATGAAAGATATCTTTAGAGCAAACAACATACCTTGTGTTGAATATACATACTTAACAAATAATGATTATGAAAAAAGCAAAAAAGATTGTTTAAATAACATAGAAAACAAGATGAAATTTCCAGTGATTGTTAAACCATCAAACTTGGGAAGTAGCATTGGAATTACAAAAGCAAACAACATGCAAGAGTTAGAAGATGCTTTGGATATTGCCTTTTGTTATGATAAAAGAGTTATAATTGAAAAATGTTTAGAAAATTTTAAAGAAATAAACATTTCATGCTTGGGAAATGAAGATTGTGATTTGTCAAGTTTGGAACAACCAATAAA
The DNA here is from genome assembly GCA_944381225.1 of uncultured Clostridia bacterium. Classification (GTDB taxonomy): domain Bacteria; phylum Bacillota; class Clostridia; order Christensenellales; family UBA1242; genus UBA5893. The sequence continues at coordinate 7,494 of CALWKJ010000042.1, forward strand.
TTGGCAAGATTTTTTAAATTTTGAGAATAAGTATCAAAACAATAATGAAACAAAAACAAAAATATTAAATCCAAACTTAAATAACAATGTAATAGAAAAAATTAAAAATTTATCAAAGCAGATGTTTAAGATTTTTGACCTTAGTGGAGTGGTTAGAATAGACTTTATGGTGGACGAACAAAACAATGTGTTTGTAAATGAAATTAACACCGTTCCCGGCTCACTTGCTTTTTATTTGTGGAAAGACAAAAACATTGAATTTTTTGAATTAATTGACAAATTAATAGTTTTGGCAAAAGAAAAACACGAACAAAATAAATTGCATAAATATAATTTTTCATCAACCGTACTGCAAGATTATAAAGGAAATCAATTAAATAAATATTCAAAATAATGTATAATAATTCAAAAACGCCTTAAAGCGTTTTTTTTGTTTTTAAATATTTTGAATATATAGAATTTTTTAATGAAAAGTTGGACGGAATATACAGTCCGCCATTTTTTCCACATTCAGAAACAACTGGAACTCCTGCCATACACAATTCGTCTATGTATCTGTAAACCGTTCTTGTGCTAATTTCAAAATTTTCTGCAATTTCTTTTGCAGTTGTTTTTTCTTTTTGTGAAATAAATAAAAATATTCCAAAAACTAAATATTGTTTCATAATTACTCCTTGATGCTGTTAGTATAGCACATTAAAAATCAAAAATCAAAACATATGTTCTATTTTTTTTAAAAAAATTTTTTCAAATTGATTAATTAATCATAATATGTAAAAATTCATCATAAATTAAACTAACGAACAATCGGAGGTTATATGGAAAGATTCGAAATATACGAAGATATAAAGAAGCGTACCAACGGAGATATATATATTGGTGTTGTTGGACCTGTAAGAAGTGGTAAGTCTATGTTTATATCTAAATTTATGCAAAACTTAGTTATTCCCAATATAGATAACAAACAGACAAAAGAAAGGGCAATAGACGAATTGCCACAAAGTGCAGAAGGTAAAACAATAATGACAACTCAACCTAAATTTGTACCAGAGCAGGCTGTTAATATAAAAGTTGATAATGTGCAACTTAAAGTAAGAATGGTAGATTGCGTTGGATATTTAATTAGTGGGGCTATGGGGCACACAGAAGATGACAAACCAAGATTAGTAAAAACACCTTGGAGCGAAAAGGAAATGCCATTTGAAGAAGCTGCTGAAATTGGTACAAAAAAAGTTATAACTGAACATTCTAGTATTGGTATAGTAATAACAACAGACGGAAGTATAAGTGATTTGCCAAGGTCGAGTTATGTAGATGCAGAAGAGAGAGTTGTAAATGAATTAAAGCAAACAGGTAAGCCTTTTGTTTTGGTAGTAAACACAACTAATCCACAAAGTGAAGATGCAAAAAAATTAACTAGTTCTCTTGCTCAAAAATATGACGTTTGTGCAGTTTGCTTAAATGTAAAGGAAATGACTGAAAATGACATTCAAAATATTTTTGAAAAAGTTTTATTGGAATTTCCAATAAAATCATTAAAAGTAAAATTGCCAGTTTGGTTGCAAGCTTTGGAACCTTCAGACGAAATTATTCAAGCAATTATACAAGAAGTTAAAAAATTTGGTGAAGGAGCAGAAAAGATTGGGCAAATAGACAAAACAAATGTTGCCTTTTTGGAAAATGAAGATTTTGAGCCACTTACAGTTGGAGCTATTAAAATGGGTGAAGGAACTATAGAGTTTGAAGTGCGCCCAAGGCAAACTTTATTTTATAAAGTTTTATCCAGACAGTGTGGAACTACCATTAAAGACGATTATCAT
>CALWKJ010000043.1 GCA_944381225.1 uncultured Clostridia bacterium
GTGCTCCATCTGCAACAATAAAACTATCTTTTACATTTTCTAAATTTTTTGATATTAAATTTACAGAATATGACTGGCTTTCATCACCTAGATAATAATACTTAGACTCTTCACTTCCCAAAGAGGTATATGGATATAATTTGTTGCCACTTTTTTCATCGCCAATTATATTGTCGTCAAGGAAACCACTTTTTTGAATTTTTTCCCTAACATCACTTAAAACATAACTAAGCAATGAATTTTTACCATAAGATTCATCAGTTGTAAGTGTGTACACATGTGCATAAATGTTTGTTGCGTATTCGTTGTCTTTAAAATTAATTACACTTGCATCAACATCATTTCCAACTATTGAATTTACATTGTATGACTCACTTGAAAGTTGTTGGTCTAATTTGTTAAACAATGTGTTTAATGAGTAATTATCTTTTAGTGTTAAACTGCCATTTGCAACACCTAAAATGCCACCATATGTAAAGTTTGTTATTTTATTGGATATTTCTGTATTAGATTTATTTATTCCATCATTCTCATCCTCATAGTAAGAAGGATAAGTGTTGCCTAAACTTACTGAGTTTGAAATTGTTCCGTTTTTCATTTTTGCAACAATGCCAGATATTGTTAAGTTTAATCTTACATTGCTGTCTATTTTTGACCAATTTGTTATGTTGCCAGTTGAATATACATTTTGGCTTGTGGTGTTTTCATCAGTTGAAGTAATTTCTCCAATTGATGAACTTTCTCCATTTGCCAAAATTCCACCAATAAATGTGTTGTCTTCAATAACCGAATTTGCATTTTGAGCGTTTCTAGATTTGTAATTTATATTTCCATAATAAACGGAATTATTTATAATTAAGTTTAACGAATTTCCTACTAAACCACCTATATAATTGGTTAATTCTGACTCCCCGCCATTGGATTGTGAATCTAATTGTGCAGATATATTTAAATATGAAGAACAGTTTAAAATTTGGACATTGTTACTATCTCCTATTAAACTACCTATATTATTAACTGCTGAAGTTGAATTAATATTTGTTATAGATAATTGATTTAAAGGCTCATCATTTGCATTTGCTGAAGTATCAACATTTTCATTTGTTAAAATTTTACAATTATTTACTTCACCACCATTATATTTTCCAACCATTCCACCAACAGCAGAACTTTGCATATATGTTAAATTTATATTTGGATACATAACAATGTTTTTTAAATCTGTTCTTTCGGCATTGCCAACAACGCCCCCCACACTGCTAAACGCAATTAACCCATTTGAATTTATGGCTGAATCAATTTGTTGCACTTGGTTTGAAAGAGATTCATCAACACTTGTAACACATTCTATTTGAACATTATTTGTATATCCAAACAAAAATCCAATGTTGGAATTAATAGCATAAGAACCTTCTTGCATTGTAATATTTCCAGAAATTTTTCTGTTAATTGCAATAGGAATTCTAGCATCAGATGAGCATGCGAGGGTGCCCCCAATTAATCCAAAGTTGCTGTAGTTAACATTAACACTATGCCCTAAATTGATTGACGCTTCTGCAATTTTTGTATCAAATATACCACCGCTAATACTGCTATTGGCAATATTTGCAGAACCAAATAAAAGCCCTGCGTTGTATTGTTGAGCACTGTCATCTTGTTGTGTACTGTTGTCGTTCAAATTTAACACGCTTGATTCAATTGTGATGTTGCTAAATAAAGTTGTACCTTTTGCAACTGCACTAACTATTCCAGAACTACTAGCACTTGTAACATCCATAGTAATGTTTTGAAATGTTAAATTATTAAAAGTTGTGTCATTTGCTGCGTTTACCAGCGTTGCATTTTGAGCAAGCGAACCATTAAAATTAACTTCGTCATCATATTTTACAATAAAATTATAGAATGTTGCGTTTGATGTTGAACTAAATAAAGCTCTATTTTGATTTACTTTAAACAAAAATCCAGAAGGGTTTAATGAGTCTATGCTTCTAAGAGTCCCAGAGAAATTTGTAATAGGTGCAATTCTTTTTGTTATTCCTATCATGTTATCTTCGTTTTCTTTGCTATCGTCGGGATATATTACAAAAATATCATCTTTTGTTGCAATTCTTAAAAGGTCAATGTCATTTTGATTTCTTATGTATCTAATTTTTGAAATATAACCAAATACAATATGAGGGAATAGTTCATTTTCATTTCTTTCCCAAGTTTGCGATTCCCATTCATTTCCAGTGAAGTAATTGTCAAATAACTCGCCGTCATCACCAACACCAGTAACATTGTACAAGCCCAAAATAACAGACACGCTTCCATTATTATTTAAAATATACCTATTTCCATCAGCAGCCATGCCATTAAACATAATGTTTTCGTTATTAAAGGCATAAGTCTTTTTATATGAATCAACAGAATTTTTATCATATGAAATTGCATATGTAACATACGTGTTGTTATCGTCAATAAGTTGGTTGCCCCAATAGTTTACAGCATTAACCTTATCAAAATCAAATCCACCTTTGTTTAAGCCAACAATTCCGGCACTAGTTTGAGCCATTACATCGCCCATTGCATAAACTTCATTTAATGCAAGTTTAATATAGTCAATTAATGAAGTGGCTGGTTTTTCATTTATACCAATAATACCTCCTGCATATTTTGCAGTTGTATTTATGGCATTTAGTTTTGAATAAGATTTTTCTACTTTTCCACTAACACTAAGTCCAACCAAGCCACCTATTGCAATTGGTTTTGTTCCAGAGCTTATAAATAATTGTGTGTTACCCCTATCAACAGAGTAATCTCCACCATAGTATTCATCAATATTATCTTCAATAATATCTATTTGCCAATTTTGTGCATGCTCTGCTCTAACCTGTCTTAAATATCCTTTATTATATCCAACAATTCCACCTGCAAAACCGTTGTAACTGTATAACCCTTGCATATTGTAATTAACGGGTTCTAAATAACTAAGTTCATATAAAGCATCTTGCATAATGGTTAAAGGTCCAACATATCCAGCAACTCCACCAACAGTACCAGCAGAAATTTGACTAATTCCAAGAGTTTTAAGCATAACTGCGTTACCATTTGTAGAAACAATGGTGTCTGCAAAATTTTCATTTAAAATTGTATCCTCGGTGTATATGTCAATAATGCCAACAATTCCTCCGGCGTAACTTATGTTGTTATTTTGATTCTCGTTTGTCCTTGAATAGCTGTTATATGTTGTATAACTTGCACCATCATAAACATTATCTGGGAATTTTGCTGCTGTAACGCTTACATTTGTAGATGTAAGATTGGAAATATAAGAATTTCCTATAACTCTTCCAATAATACCACCAACTATGTTTTTACCTCTAACAGTAACAGAATTTGAATTGTTTAACACAGAATTTAATTCCACGTTCACAACTTTAGAATCTTTAACCGTACCGGCTAAAGCTCCAACATATTTTATATTCTTTGCTTCAACGCCAAAAATTTCATTTTCTTCGTTTGTTGTACCAATTTCAATGTTTAAATTCATTAAAATTGCACCATTTTCAATTGAAGCGAACATTCCAAAATCAGTTGCCGAACTTTCAACAAAAGAATCTGACAACGAGAACCCACTTATTGTAAAACCGTTTCCATCAAATTTACCTAGTCCGTTTTTATTGCCTTGTTCTCTGTAACTTCCAGTTAATGTTAAACTTGAAGATGCCAATCTATATGATTGTTCTTCTTGATTTTCAGATAAATCCATCAAATTAATGTCACTGACAAGCCTGTAATTACCAAAAGCTTGTTTATCTGTTATCGAAACAAATTTTGATGCGCTTGTGCCTGTTGTTCCACTAAATACATTGTTAAATTCTTGCGCGTTTTTTATTAAAATTGGATTGTTTTTAGAGCCATATTCATAATTTGAAGCGTATGAAAATATTGGTCTAGAGTTTTCATTTTCAACAGCATATCGCAAAGAAACGGCTGGCGTGTTGGCAGTTACAAGTTCAGGACCTGTTGCAGTCATTGCCCAAACTCCATCATCATTTTGCTCATTTGTTGTAAAGATGAAGCCATACAAATATTCTTTTAAAGTAACGGAAGAAATATTTGAAGCGCTTTCACCATATGCCTCTTCAATTAAAATACTAGAATCTTCTGTTGCCACTTTGTCATAATAATATGAGTTTTCTATCTTGCCAAAATTTTGCCAATTTCCCCAATCGTCAACGCCGGAGAAATTCATTTGAGTTGTGGTTGCTCCAACAATTCTAGATAGTGACAAAGATGTTTTTACAATTCCATTGGTTTGATTGTTGTAAACAAAGCCAGCACTAGTTCTTCCTGGGTTATTTGCACTGTTTGTCATTGTGATGTTTGAATAACTGTTTGAAATAGAACCACTATTTACATACACAAATCCAGAACTTATGCCCGATGTTTCTATCCCAAATTGGGTAGCGTGAATATCCATAGGATTTTCTTTAACGCCCTTTGAATAACTCATGCTTATGCTTCCAGTATTTGCAACCGCAAAGCCACTGGATATGGTTGTGTAGTCTATGTTTGAGTTGTTAATTAATCTTAAGTTAGAAACATAACTGCTTGTAATGCTTCCTGTATTTGTGTGAACAAATCCACCAATCTCGCCAAAAGACGAAATGACAAATGGCTCTAAATCTATAGTTTTGTACGTTACTGTCCCTCTTTCATTAACAGTATAAACATTAAGGCTTTCTCCACCAACTCTACTGTTTGTAATAATACCAGCGTTGTTTAAAACAAAGCCTGCAGTATAAGCTGTAATATTTAAAGTAGAATCTGTTGTAATGCTAATTCCATTTACTTGTGATATTATTTGATTTACAAGATATTTATAACTAACAACTTCTGTGTTTGTAATTATTCCAGAATTGTTTATTGCAATAGGAGCCACATTTAACTGAGTTGTAACATCAGAATTTATGTTTATATTATCAACATGATATATGTTTACTCTCAAATTTTTAATTAATGTAGTAGAACTTACATTTTGGAACAAAGTCAAATTAACTGAAGATTGATTGATAACTTCATCTGCAAAACTTCTTATAACAATACTGTGACCATTTCCATCTAAACTTAAAACTTTTGATGTATCTTCAATAGGAACATAATCATATAAAACAATATCGTTCATCAATATGTAATCTTTGGCAACGTCTTGATTAAACGCTTGCAAAAATTCTTCTTGATTTGAAATTTGAGATGGTTCTTCTTCGCTAACATAATTAGCAATTACAATGTCAAAAAAGTATCTATAGGTTACTATGCTTCCATCAGGCATTTTTGCTTTTATTTCCAAAAGCATATTTTGAGTGCCATTGTTTTTTCCTATAAATTTAATCACTTTTGAAGTTTGTCCATTTTTCTCTACTTCATCTACAACAAAATCAGCAACGATATCACTAGAGGCTACGGACGTTGTTCCATTTGGATTTTTTATTATTACAGGAGAAATCTCATCGCCATTTACATAATATAAATTTTCAAGCAATGTCTCTCTGTTTGTTGTATTATAATTTACCTCATATCCCAAAATTGAATTTCTGTAATAATTATTTTTTATAAATGTTTGATAAGCATTTTCGCTTGAAGTTCCAGCAACATATTTTCCTGCGATGTTGAAATCTAAATCGCTATAAAAATATTTATTACCTGTTGCAGTATCACTACTCGTTTCATTTTTTATATGTATGTTCGCGCTGTCTATTTCAAAATCTAAAATATAAATTTTTAGAATTGAATAAACTCTTTCCATAACACCATTAATAAGCCTTGATGTCGTAACTCTAATATCCGTATGTACTGCATTGTTTCCTATTGATATTTGTACTGTGCCTTTATAATATTTTGTTGCATAGCTTTCAAAATCATTATTATTAATAATAACGATTGAGTCATTGACATTTTCTGTATTCATTTCGTATGCTACAATGCTGTCAATCTCTTGAGTTTGTTCATAAACAACCTCAGCCGTTAAAGTTTCGCCTTTAACTGCAAAAATTTTGTTTTGGCCATTTACTGTAATTCCAGCTTTTTCTTGTGGAACAATAATTAATGAATAAGTTTGGGGATAAACTAATTCATCGCCATTGTAAGCGTTTACAACAATATTATAAACAGAGTTTAACGCCACATTGGCAGAAACCAAAGCTCTAACATAGTATCTTGAAATTTCGTTTGTTTCTTGTTTTGCATAAACTTTAACACCATTTTTTATAAATTCAAATTTAGAAGCGTCATTAACTACATATGCATTTGAATCTTCAATTTTTTTCATCGAAATAAGTTGCAAGCTTTGATTGTTAACAGGTTCTGCCGTTACTGTTAAATGTGTGTAACTTGCATAGGCAGGATAAACCATTATGTCAAGCAAACCACTTGTTCCTGGCGAAAGCACATTGTTTGGAAAGTAATTATATGAAGAGCCTGTTTGATTTGAACTCTTTTGTGCATAATTGTTAATTTCAATTCTTAAAATTTCTTGTGTTATTATATTTACTTTAATGTCAGCGTAAACAAATTCATCAGCAATAAATCTAATTTTGTAACCATTTGGGTCTATTTGTGCTGTGTTTAAATTTGAATTTAATTTTATTACAATATCATAAACATATGTAGTAACATTATTTTCTTCATATGATGTAACATCATCTAATTTAATTTCTTCAAATATATTTAATGCACGAACATCTTCTCCAATGCTGTTATATATTTCTATGTTAACATTTTTACTCGTGTAATTTGTATCAAATGTCGCAGTGATTTGAGCAGAAATTTCATCACTTAAAGTCATGTTTACAGAATTAATAGACGAACTAACGCTTATTGCGCCAAAAGTTCTTTGAATTCGCAATTTCTTTAGCGTGTTTTGTTTAACTATGTTTTGAACATTGTCTGCAACGCTAGAATCATCAAAGACAACATCAAGCAACTTTAAATAAACCTCAAAGTCAACATATTCTACAATTTGGCCATCACTATCAAATGTAGATGCCACACTGTGAGTCCCAATTTTTCCACCTACAACATAACCTGTTTTGTCGCCATTTTGTTCAAAAACAACTTCAAAATTGTTTTGCATTAACGAAAGCGCTCTGTTTGTTAAAACAATAGAAGAATCTAATGATGAAATAATATTTTCGCTTATACCATTTTTTATGTTAATTGTTGCATCACTTAAAAGATTTTGACCTTTATAATTTAAAGTAAAGTTATTTGTTGCATAAATTACATATACATTGATAATTTTTGGTTGAATTGTCAAATCGTATTTAGATTTAATTTCCAGTTGGACAAGTCCAGTGTCTTTAATTTGAATTTGATTAGTTTTGATGTCTATAATTTTTACATTTTTTGAACTAATTAATAATCCGTCTGTTTTGTCTACGGCAAATAGTTCAGCAAATGATATTGAATTTACCAAATTTAAAACTCGTTTTTCTTCATCACTTAAAACAATATTATTTGTTTTATAAAAGAACATGACGGCGTAATCGTCACTTTGTGCAAAAGACAAACGAGTATTTTGAATTTGAAAATTTTGCAATTCCAAACTCGTCAAAGCTTTAGGTGGAACAACATTAGTTAAATATGGAAATCCGTAATTTGTAGAAGAATCTCTATTCCATATTTGATAATTGCCAAATGCAACATTTAAAAAACTATCAGAAGCATTTTCCGAAATTCCAGATATTCTTCGTCCATTAGACTGAGTGATAAAATAAGCAAAAGATAGGTCATATCCATTTTCAGCTTCAGCATTTTTTGTTTTACTTAAAACGTAACTGTCTTTTATTATTAAAGAAATGTCTTTTGTTGCAGTAAGTTCCTTGTAAAACGCTATTGGTTGACCAATTTCAGCAAAACATTTTTCAATTAAAACATTGTCACTTGAAATCATATATACAAGTGCGCCTATGTTTTCATCGCTATATGTTAAACTTTCGCTAAAGTTATATACATAAGATTCAACAAGTTTAGCGCCTTGCCTCATATCGCCAACCAAACCTCCAATATTGGTTGCATCAAACTTTAATTGTTTAGAGTTTGTACCTTCTGGCATATTGTATATTAAAACTTTTGAATTTGAAATTGCGCCACTGTTTATTGCAGTTATTCCACCAATTAACCCGTTGCTATTTTCAACAGTTATGGAGCCAGCAAAAGTACAATTTACAATTTGACCGTTGTTTTGGTTTGCAATACCACCGGCACTTTCGGATGTTGTTTGTACGCTTGAGACATTATAAGCGCCATCTTGTTGATATACATCAACACTTACATTTTTAATAACGCCATTGTTAATATTTACAACCATCGATTGAGCATAAGAAATTCCACAAATGGTTAAATCTTCTAATATTCCACTCGCGCCTAAAATATCAAATAAATTTTGACCATTTAAAGTAATGGTTGCAACACTTTGAGAATCTAATTCTCTGCCGTACAAGCCACCATTGAAAGTTTCTGGTTTTTTCCAAGAAGTTGGATAATCAACGCTTTGGGTTAAAGTATAATGAAATTCGCCATTTGTAATTTGACTTAAGTCAGATATTCTCAAAGAACTCTCTCTGGTTTTTCCGTCTCCAACAACAAGTTTTATTTCGCAACTTGCTATTCCATCTCTATAATATTCAATGCCGTCATCATCAACGAAAATACCATCCTTTGGTAAAATTCTAATTACGCCACTGCCCCCAACACTTCCATTTACAGTTACTAGTCCATCATCTGTAATGTCAATCATATTGCTTGGTGTTCCAACATCAGGAATAAATCTGTAAACAATTTCATTGCAGAGTGCATTTTCAGGTTCTACTTTTGTTAAAATTTTATATGTAGATTCGCCATTAATGTTGCTAAGGTTTTCTTTTAAATTAGGCGTAATCAAATAAATGCCATCGCCAGAAACATTTGTAGCCATGATTTTT
>CALWKJ010000044.1 GCA_944381225.1 uncultured Clostridia bacterium
AGTTGCAATGGCAAGCGAGCCTGGACCAATGTGACAAGCCACACTTAACGACAATGGGTCAATGTATGTAATTTGCATATTTGGAAAATTTCTTTGAACTTCTTGCTTAAATTTTTCGGCTTCTTCAGGTATATTTGTATGAGCAATTTCTAAAACCATTTCGCCTTTATCATAATATTCTTTAAAAACTGTTTCCAAATCTTTTTTTATGGCATTTATCATGCGCATTTTTGCTTGACCAAAACTTAATACTTTTGCATAAGCGTCTAATTTGCCACCATGAATTTGTAAAATTGGTTTAATATTTAGTAAGGAACCTAATATTGCGGCCGCAGGTGTAATTCTGCCACCTTTTTTTAAATATGATAATGTTGCGACCGTTATGTATATACTTGAGTCTAATCTTCTTTGTTTTAAAATATCTTTAATTTCTTTGGCTGTTTTGCCTTGCTTTGCTAGTTTTAAAGCCTCATAAACACTTTCTTTTTGAGTTACACTTATTCTTTGATTGTTTACAACATAAACTTTGTTGTTGTAATTCTTTGCTAAGTTTTTTGCTGTGTTGCAAGATTCACTCAGTCCGCTTGACATTGGAATATAAACAAGTTCATCGTGAGTTTCTAACGCCTTATCCCAAATCTCTGTTACATTAAAAGGTGATGGCTGTGACGTTGAAATATTTGCATTATTTTTTAGTTTTTCGTAAAATTCTTTTTGGCTTAAAGATACTTCCTCAAAATATTCGGCTTCATTAATCAGAAAAGGCATAGGTAAAACATATAAATCTTCATCATTTTCATTTATTGATATACCAGAATTGCTGTCTGTTACTATTGCTACTTTTGACATTTTATCTCCTTGTTAAAACAAGATATTATATAATATACTATATATATTTTTCAAATGTTTTTATAGCACAAATTTATTAAAATGTGCCATTTAATATAATTGAATATTTATTCAACCATTTTGGCAATGCAAAAAGTTGTAATACTTATAACTTATTTATTTTAGAATAAGTTTATTCTAAAAGTTGTAAATAATACTCAAATGTGTTATTATATTTTGTAAAAGGAGAATGGTGACATGATTTATGATGAATTAAAAAAAGCTAATGTAGAGGCAATCAAAGAAAAAGATGCTGTAAAAAGATCAATTTACAGTGTTTTAATAAATAAGTGCATGCTTGAAAACATAAAGAAAAGGGAGCAAGGAGTGGAGCTTTGTGATATTGATGTTATTCAAATTATGCAAAAAACAATTAAAGAATTAACTGAAGAAATGGAAAATTATAAAAAAGTAAATAATGCAGCAGAAATTGAAAACATTTCAAAACAAATAGCAATAGTAAATTCTTATTTACCTAAAATGATGGAAAGAGATGAAATTAAAACAATTATACTAAGTTTGGATGACAAATCAATTCCTAATGTAATGAAATATTTCAAAACAAATTATGCAGGCAAATGCGATATGAGACTTGTTCAAGAAGTTTTAAAAAGTTTGTAAAAGAGTAGTTTATGAAAATATACGCAATTAGTGATTTGCATTTGTGCAGTAGTGGCGAAAAACCAATGGAGATTTTTGGTGGTGATTGGGAAGATTACACACAAAAAATATACAATGATTGGCAAAAAAAAGTAAGAGATGGCGATGTCGTTTTAATATGCGGGGATATTTCTTGGGCCATGAAAATTGAACAAGCCAAAAATGATTTTAAATATTTTGAAAATCTTAAAGGAAATATAGTTATTATCAGAGGCAATCATGATTATTGGTGGCAAAGTATTTCTAAAGTAAGAAACATTTTACCCAAAGGTGCATATGCACTGCAAAATGATGCCATTTTATTAAACGATTATGTAATTTGTGGAACTAGAAGCTGGATTGTTCCAGAAAACAAATTGACGAATATTCAAGATAATAAAATTTATAAAAGGGAGCTTTTAAGATTGGAAATGGCTTTAACAAGTGCAAATCGATTGAGAAAAAACAATGAGACCATTATTTGTATGTTGCATTATCCACCTTATAATTCAAATAAAGAATATAATGAAATAATTAAGCTTTTGCAAGATTATAATGTCAAAATTTGTATTTTTGGACATATTCATGCTTGTTTAGGAAAATATAAAATATATGAAAAATTGTACGGAATAAATTTTTATTTAACTTCATGCGACCTTTTAAAAAATAAATTGATTGAAATTAAAGGAGAATAAAATTGGAAGAAAGTTTAGTGATTTTGATTTTAAATATTCTTTTTGCAATTTTTATTGTCGGTGGTTTTTTGCTTGGACTTAAGGGAATAAAAAAAGCAGGATTAAGCTTTGTGTGTTTTGTTGTTGCAATAGTTGTTGCAATTTTTGTTACACCTTTAATATCGCAATCAATTATGCAAATAAAAGTAACATATAATGGGAATTTAACAAGTTTAAATGATATTATTTTGTCGTATATAAATAATTCGGAACAAATTGCTGAAATGACATCTGCAAGTCCAACACTAAAAACTTTAATTCAAAATGTTCCATTAATGGTTGGCAATGTGTTTGTTTTTGTTGCTTTGTCTTATATTTTTGCTTTTTTGGGTTGGATTGTGTATTTAATATTAGCATCAGTTTTTATTAAAAATGAAAAAAATATTAAAGATGAAAAAGGAAATGTTGTTAAAGCAAAAATTAAAAAACATAGATTATTAGGTGGTATTGTAGGAGCATTACAGGGATTAATTTTAGTTTTTATAACTTTTTTGCCATTTAGTGGCATTGTTGGATTGGTAAATGATATTACAGATGAGCCGGTTAGTGCTCAGACTCAAGAAGAGAGTTATTTAACACCATCTGCAAAATTTATTAAAGATAATTTGCCAAAAGAGGCACAAGAAATAATTAATGCCTATTCTAATTCGGCAGTTGCCAAAATGAGTGGTGTTTTGAATTTTGATGATGTTTTATTTAATAACGTATCTACAGTTGAAGTTGACAATGTTAAGATATCATTAAGAACAGAAGTATTAAATATTGCAAAAGTATATGATAATGTAGAATTTTTATTTGAAATTGATTTGTCTTCTTTAAATTCTTTAAAATTGTTAAATTACGATAAATTAAACAACGCAATTGAATTTATTTTTAATTCAAACATATTAAAGGCAACTTTGCCTGAATTGTTGGACTATGGATTTGATAAACTTTTAACATGGCAAGACGTTCAATCTAATGAGGATCTTTCGTTACTTCTTCAGTCTATACAAGCAGAACTAAAAACTAATAATGAAGTTTTGTTTAATTTACAAAATGAAGTGTCAAGCTTGGTAAATTCGTGTAAAATAGTTGTTGAAACTAATCTTTTAGATGAAATCTATTTAAATAATGAAGAGTTCTCTAATGAAAATTTGAAAAACATTATTGAAATTTTAACTGCTAATGATAAACAAGTGTTTAATCAATTAATTGACAATTTATTTAATTCTAAAGCATTAAATAAAGGCGTAATATACCTTTTAAATTATGGCTTAGATAATGTTGAGCTCACGCTTAAAAATTGGACAAATGATTCAAATTTAACTTTGGGCAGGTTAAATATTTTAGATAGCTCTATTGTGCTAAAAAAAGCCGAAGTTAAAAATTTATTGAGCAGTGCAATTAATATCATGAAAGATTTAATTGATACAGATTTAACTCAAATAAAAAATGATTACAGATTGATTTTTGAGCTTAATTTGCCAAATATTGTATTAAATCTTGGAACATCAATGAATGTTATACAAAAAATGACAGTATTTAATGATACTGGTATTTATGACGAAATTATTGATGCTTTAACAAAAACACAATATGAAAAATATGTTGATTTTGCGATATTAAAAAATGATAATATTTGGTTGGAAGAAACTGAAATGCTAAGCAATGTAATTGAAAAGATTAACGAATCAAATTTTATTAGTTATGTCGATAAAACTGACAATGGTTATACAATGACAAATGACAACATTGCTAAAGTATTAAATAATTTAACAAAAAAATCAGATATTAACGGTCAAGAAAAAACATTAATAAGACAAATTATTGAACCTTTATATAACAGTAGAGCTTTTGCAAAAATATTAGATTTTGGATTTGAGCAATTAAATACAATTATAAATAATTTGGGAAGCAAAATAGGCGAAAATGTAGAACTTGGTAATATTAATTATGAGTATATTCATGCAGAAAATGAAAAGCAAAATATTTTTGCATTTGTAGATAATGTTGCAATGTATGTTAAAAATTTAAATTTAGATGAAGTTGCTAATGACCCATTTACTGCCATTGTAAATTCAGATATAGTTCAACTTGGCAGTTGTATGGACTTTTTAAAGAATTCGAAATTGTTTGCTAATTCAAATAAAAATGGGATTGAAACCAATGGAATTTATACAAATTTGATTAATGCTTTAATAGAAACAAAATACTCAAAATATGTAAATTTTGCAAGTTTTAAAGATAGTGATTTTTCATTTAATAATGAATTTTCAAAACTAAAGTCCATTGTTGATGCTATGCTTAACAAACAAATAGTAGAGAATGGAAATAATATTCCACTCATAGAATATATCATCAAGATAGGAGATGACCCAAATGGGTGGAAAGTTGTTTTTGAACAAATAGAGCAAAGTGATTTAACTGTTATATTTGAGCCACTTATGCAAAGCAAAATATTTGAACCAATCGGAGTGATGGTTGTTAATAAAATAAATGAACAAATTAAGAAAGTTGTAGGCGAATACGGAGATGTTATAACAACAGTTATAGAAAGTTTAGATAAAGAAGAAATTGCGCAAGTCATTGAAGTGCTGGGAGCCGTAAGTGAAGTTATAACAGATATAACATCTACAGATTTTAATTTAAAAGATATGACATCGGGAGAAGCGGCAAATGATTTTGGTGAATTGTTGAATACTTTGCAAGACAACGCAAATAAAAACGGCGTTTTTGAACAAACATATGATGCATTTATTGAATATATCAAAGCTGATGAACAAATTGGTTCTCAAGTAACTGAAATTATTGCACAATATCCACAAGATAAAATTGATTGGGTAGATTTAATATCAAAATTGCCAAAAGATGAAGGTTAAAATGGAATACAAACACATACCAATTATGATTGACGAAATTCTATCTGGTTTAAATATTAAACCAGATGGAATTTATTTAGACTGTACTATTGGAGGAGCAGGCCATTCTTTGCAAATTATAAAAAAATTAAATGATAAAGGATTGTTAATAGGAATAGATAAAGACAAAGAGGCAATAGCCGTTTGCAAAACTCGATTAAAAGACTATAAAAATGTAATTTTAGAAAAGTCAGATTTTAAAGATATTGCCCAAATATTAGATAAATTTAATATAGTTGGTTTAGATGGAGTGTTAATTGATTTAGGAGTCAGTTCCTATCAATTAGATAATAAAGAAAGAGGATTTAGTTTTAGATTTGATTCAAAACTTGATATGCGAATGGACCAAACACAAAAACTAACAGCGTATGATGTTGTTAACACTTATTCCAAATCTCACTTGACAAGAATAATTAAAGAATATGGAGAAGAAGAATTTGCCAGTAGCATTGCAAATAACATAATTTTAAGTAGACCAATTAAATCTACAAAACAATTAGCAAACATAATAGAAAAGAGTATGCCAACAAAAATTGTATATAAAAGGAATGGTGCACACAAAAAAACATTTCAAGCAATAAGAATAGAAGTTAACAAAGAGCTTGATAATTTATTTGAAACAATTAATTTCTTAATTTCAAAATTAAAAAGTGGTGGAAGAATGGCAGTTTTAACATTTCACTCTTTAGAGGATAGAATTGTTAAAAATTGCTTTAAAATAAATTCTACGGGATGTTTGTGTCCTCCAAAAACTCCCATTTGCATATGTGGGCACAAAAAAGTTATTAATTTAATTAACAAAAAACCTATTATGGCAAGCGAACATGAACAGCAAGTAAATCCAAGGTCAACATCTGCTAAATTGAGAATAATAGAAAAAATATAATTGTATTACATTGCAAAAATTAATAAAAAATGTTAATATGATTGTAATAATATTTAATTAAAAGGAGTAATTATATTATGGGAAAAGACGATAAAAAATTACAAGATTTAAGAGATTATGCTAGAACAACCGTTTTGGAAAAAGAAAATTCTCATAAAGAAACTGATAATGTTAATCATAATGAGGCTGCAAGAATTTTAAATCTTTTCTCAAATGATATATTACAAGAAACAAAGATAAACAATTCTAAAGAAAAATCTGTAACAAGCTCTGACACTTCTAATTCAATAAATTTAAATGCTGATTTGTCTAAAGAAGTTAAGTTAAACAGCAATATTTTGGTAACTTCATTTAAACAAAATAGTAAAATAAAAGAAAATAATTTTAAAGAAAATGTTGAAGTAAAACCAGAGCAAAGAACACAAGAAAAAATTGAAGAAAAAGTTGAAGAAAAAGTTGAGACTTTGTTCAATGGGAATTTGCAAGTTGAACAAACTGATGATGAACAATTAGAAAAAGAAATTAATACATATTCAAAAAAATCAAACAATTACAAATTTAGAAAAAATTTAATTACCAGTGTTTTTTGTTGTATGCTTGCAATCTTGGGTGGTTGGATAATTGGGAATTCAATAGAAATTGCATCTGCGAATTCTCAAATTGTTTCGCAAATAGAAAAACAAGAGGAGTATAGTGTAAACATTATTGAATATTTAAGCAAAATTGGCAAACTAGATGATAATGTAAATCAAACTCCTCCAAATTCTCAAGATGGAACATTGTTTCCTATTGATGAAATTATACCTATAACTCCTCAACCATTAGAAGATACAACTGCGTACGAACAAGAGAGTAATTGGTTTGATAAAATTTGCAATTGGATAAGAAACTTGTTTGGAGGGTAACATTTTGGCTGATAACGAGTTTTCACTACATTCATTACGAAAGAGGATATCTGCATTTATACTTGCGATATCCTTTCTTTTTTTTGCGTTAATTTGTCGGTTGGCTTATGTCCAAATTTTTAATGGTAGTTTTTTGCAATTAAGAGCGTTTAATCAGTGGACAAGAGATTTAAAAATAACTGCAGAAAGGGGTAAAATATACGATGCGAATGGTGCAACATTGGCTGTTTCTTTAACATCCTATGATATTTATGTTCGTGGTAGAGAAATTAAAGAGCCAGTAAAAGTAGCAAATTTTTTAAGCAAAAAACTAAATATGGACTATAATTTACTATATGATAAAGTTAACATTAAAAATGTTTCTGAAGTCTTAGTAAAATTGCAAGTTGATTCAACAACAGCAAAAGAAATAGCGAATGAAAATTTAAGTGGAGTATTTTTATCTGAAAGTATAAAACGATATTATCCATATGGAGATTTGTTAACTCAAATTTTGGGGTTTACAACAATAGATAACATAGGCCAATCAGGCATTGAAGCGTATTTTAATGAAATGTTATCTGGTGAAGATGGTTTTTTCTTGGTGCAAAGCGATTTACAAGGAAAGGAAATTGAAAATTCTTTAAGAACATATATTGAACCTAAGGCAGGAGATAATATATATTTGACAATAAATGTAAATATTCAAAAAATTGTGGAAAGCATACTAGAAAAAATTATGCAAGAACAAAAATGCAAATCTGCATCGTGCATAATTATGAATGCAAAAACTGGAGAGATTGTAGCTAGTTCATCAAAGCCAAGTTTTAATTTAAATGAAATTCCACGAGAAGATATAACATTGTTAATGGATATGACAAAAAATAAAATTGTAGTTGATGTTTACGAGCCAGGCTCTACATTTAAAATTTTAACTATGTCTTCTGCTCTTGAAAGTAACAATGCCAATTTAAATGACCATTTTTATTGTAGTGGATACAGTGTAGTTGACGGACAAAAAATTAAATGCTGGAAAACAACAGGGCATGGCTCACAAGATTTAACGACAGGGCTTGTAAATTCTTGTAACTGTGTATTTATGGCGTTGTCTCAAAGAATGGGTACGAGTACTTTTTATGAATATTTAAAAAAATTTGGCTTGGGGAGTAAAACGGGAATAGAAATAGCATCTGAAAGTAGTGGAATATTAATGAATGAAAAATTGGTAAAAAATGTAGATTTGGCAAGAATAGGTTTTGGGCAAGCAATTGCAGTTACTCCTTTGCAATTAATTACGGCTGTTTGTGCTGCTGTTAATGGTGGAATTTTATATACGCCTACAATAATACAGAAAACGACATCAAGTGGTAATGTAGTAAAAACAAACTTAGATTCGCAAAAAAAGAACCGAGTAATATCTCAAAATACTTCTAATATAATTAATGAAATGTTAAAAAAAGTAGTCAATAAAACAGAAGAATACAGTTTTGTAAAAGGATACGATGTCGGTGGAAAAACAGGAACTGCTCAAAAGTATGAAAATGGAACAATTGCAAGGGGCAAATACATATCAAGTTTTATAGGAACATATCCCGCAAGCAATCCAGAATATGTTATGCTGTTGTTAGTTGATGAACCAGGAGCAGGAGCTTACTATGGAAGCGTTGTTGCTGCCCCTTATGCAAAAGAAATATTCTCAAAAATGTTTAAACTTTTAAACATAAATCCAATAAAAAAAGTTGAACCTAAATTTTTTGATATGCCAGACCTTGTAAATACATCACTTTTGAATGCTTGTACAATTTTAAATTCTATGGGGGTTAGTTATGAAGTTGATGGTGAAGGTGGAATTATTGTAAAACAATTGCCACCTGCTGGAACGCAAG
>CALWKJ010000045.1 GCA_944381225.1 uncultured Clostridia bacterium
TTTCAGGTTCTACTTTTGTTAAAATTTTATATGTAGATTCGCCATTAATGTTGCTAAGGTTTTCTTTTAAATTAGGGGTAATCAGATAAATGCCATCGCTAGAAACATTGGTAGCCATGATTTTTTCAACCAAAACTGGCTCTTTAATAACAAAATTTATTTTATAATTCCACACATTTGCATCTAAGCCCAAATCTTTTGCATATAAACTCAAAGATGTAGGCATAAATTCAAAATCTTTATCATTTGCATTTCTTGTTAAAGCTGTGAATTTAAAACTTCTGTTACCTAAATTTTCAACGGTGAAGTAAACGACATCTGAATTTGTTGCTTTATACTCATAAACAACATTTTTTTCAAGGGTAATTCCACCAAAAATATCCCAAATAATGTCATTGTATGTTGGCAACGTTACACCATTATTAAATTCAAAAGTTACAATTTGAGATGACAATTCTTTATTAAATTCACCAACTTCGTCGTACGCATAGAGTTCCAAAGTTTTTGTTGTTGCATTAAATGATGTTATTGGAACATATACTTCAACAAGGAAATATTTTTCAATTACACAATTTTGATATAAAATTTCAAAACCACTTTCACTTAATTGAAGCTCTTTTCCAACAAAAGAGGCCTTAACCCAAACTTTGCCAACTTCAACAGGAGAAATTAACTGCAAAGCTCTTAAGTAATTAGCACTTATTGTTAACGAGTTTATACCATAAAGCCCATCATCTTCTGGATGAACAAAATCTTCCTGCTCTAAAACATTGTTATCAATGTCGTAAAACCCATATGAAATAGAAGAATAATCTGCATTTGAGTTGTACACCAAAGGCAAAGATTGCCCCATTTTAACAGCCACGTAAAGCAACCCACCATCTGCATCATACTTAATGTCACCAATTGCCGATGAACCAATGTAGTTTGTATCTAGTCCAATTTTTACATTGTCAAGTTCTGTTACAACTATAACTTTTGCAGAAATTTCTTGGCCCGATTCAAATCTGATGTTAATTACTCCCTCGCCACTTCCAACAAAATTAGAAGAAATCAATAAATCATATTTGTTTTTTGCAGAATTTTCATCTTTTTTAACATAAGCGAAATTTCCATTGCCCAAATCTTGTTTAACAACTTTAAACGCATCGCCAGATATTGTGATTGTAAAAGTTGAGTATTGCAAAACTAATGTGTTTCCCTCTTTAGATTCGCTTTCAAGAACTGTGCTTTCAATTTGTGGATTCACAACAAAACTTACTGTCGAACTAGAAAACTCACCAGCTTCACTACTTAAGTAATAAGTTCTCGAATTTAAAATTTCATTAGATTCATACACAAAACCAAATTCGCTAATTCCTTGTTTAAACACAAATGAAAAACTTTTAGAAATAGATTCATTTTCTTCGCTTTTAATTACAATTTCAATTTTTGAACCGTTCGCAAAGCCATCTTTTGCAAGAAAGTAAAATCTTTCTCCACTTTCAAATAAATATTTGCCATTGTCTAAAGCAATTTCTTCACCTTTTGAATTTTTTATAATCAAATATTTAAAATTTTCATCTTCAATGTTTACATTTAACGAAAGGTTTTCGGAAGTTGCTGTTGTTGGAATAGCTTCAAATTTAATTGAATATCCATCTATAGAATTTTGTTTGTGATAACTTGTATATAAATTTATTTCTTCTCCATTTGAAATTTGATGTCCATCGTCTGCAAAACAAGAAATATCCGTAATTTCGTCGTATGTAGTAATTGTCAATATCCCGTTATCTTTGTCTGCTGTACTTGATTTTATGTTTGGATATTTAACATAAGAAAGTTCAAAATGTAAATAATCTGTTCCAGGCGTTGAATTCTTTTCATCAACAGTAAAAGTAAATGAATATTGATAATATCGATTTATTTCATCTTTCAAAATAATAGTATCGTTTTGTTGCAAAATCCCTTTATCTTCAAAAGTAAATTTTGGAATTACATTTATTACTTCAGTAGAAACAGAAAAAGGAACACGAACAATTAAATTAAGAATTGCACTAGATGAATTTTTCCTTGATATGTTGAATGTTGTCTCGCCTTCCAAAATTTCTTTGCCAGATTCATCGCATATCAAAATGCTCTCAACATCAATTTTTTTGATTATGTTAATCTTTAGGGTTGTTTTTGCCTCTTCGTTAAAAGTAGAAACAACCTCAACGCTTACGTAATCAGGCAAGTCGTTAAGGTTTGGACTTAAAATAAGTTTGTTATTAGCAATAGAGACTCCGTCAATCTCTTGCATAAGAGAGTATTTAAATTCATTTTGAGATGCGCCTTGAGGCGTAATTGTAAAAAGCGAATCATTTAAATCAAATGTGCTTCCCGTTACCTTGTCATATCCAACGTAATATTCGCTTTGATTTGGAGTAATAGAAGAAATTGGAAGAACTGCGCTAACCGTAAAGTGTGCAGATTTTTTTACACCTTTTACTGCCACATCAACATTATTGCATTTTCTATAAGCCAAAATTGTAATTTCTGTAATTCCATCGCCGATGTATTTTGTTGAAACTTGAATGTCAGGCGAGTCATAATCAACTATGACATAATCATCTTTTGCATTTTCAACTGTAGCGTAAATTGTGGCAGAGTTATCATTTTCGCCCAAAATTATTTGAACGCTGTCGGAACTCAAAGAAACAGTCATATTATCGTTGTTTTTACACGCTGTTAAAATTACACCAAAAAGTGCAACAAATATAAATATCAACGATGCAAAGAATGATTTAACCTTTATCATTATCCATTTCTCCTTGTCTTATTGTCTACAAATGTCAAATTTTTATTATTACATAATAAATTAATCTCACGGTAATTATATTATTAATTAATATGGCTGTCAAATATTTTAACGGAAATATCATTTTTTTTGATATTTTTCGACAACATAAAAAACTAAAAAATTTTTTTTATTTAATGTAAAAAAAATAAAAATAAAAATAAATAAAAAAAATCATATTTTAATGAATTAAAATATGAAATAAATTAATTAATAATAAAAATTAATTTTTTTTATTTTTTTAAATATTTTTTCTTAGTCGCCTCTCCACCCCTCAAATGTTTTTCATTAAAATTATTTTGCAAAATAATTTTAACTTTTTCGTATAAATCAACATTTATTTTTTTTAATTTTTTTTGTATGTCATTATGAACTGTGCTTTTGGAAAATCCAAAATACAAAGCTGTTTTTCTTATCGTAGAATTATTGTCAATTAAATAATTTGCAAAACATATCGCTCTATCAACATTGTTCACACTACACTCTCCTAACAAAAACAATGTATGAGTCAATGTTTAAAATTATGTCTTATTTTGTCGTTAAAAGTACTTTATTGCAAATGCATGCCATTATGTATTTCACACATTTTTATCTATACTTTTAAATTCTAAAAAATACTTTTTGTAATTTCAGTTTTATATTGGCAAAACCTTTATTAAAAAAAACGAAAGGCTTTACCTTTCGCTTGTGTTAAATTTATTTCATAAATAAAATATTAATTTTTAGAGTCAATTAAATCTACAATAGATTTCACTGTTGATAATTTCATTGCTTCATCGTCCGGAATTGCAATTCCAAACTCGTCTTCTAAAGTCATCAACATCTCAACTGTATCCAAAGAATCTGCACCCAAATCTTCAATCAATCTTGAATCTTCTGTTATTTTATCTTCGGCAATACCCAACTGACTAGCTATTAATTTTTTTACTTTATCAAGTGTCATATTTTCCTCCATAACGCTACAAATATATCATGTTTTTAAAAAAATGTAAAGTGTTTGAAAATTGTTTATATGACAGCTTGATTTGATAGTTTTTTCTTATTTTTCAGAAAGTGTTAAATAATTTGAAGGATCCACTTTTTGCCCATCTTTGTAAAGCTCAAAGTGCAAATGATTTCCACTTAACAATTCGTTTGCAGAAGACTGTGACATCTGTCCAATTTTTTGACCTTTTTTAACTTCGTCAGATATGGTAACATCGGTTTCTTCGTCCAAAGATGAATATTTGCTAACATAACCATTTTCATGTGTTACTGTTATTGTAGTTCCGTTTTCATATGATGTTGTTACATCTGTTACAACGCCATCAAGAACCGAATACACATCCAAGTTGTCAGACGTCATATCTACAGCCATATGACTTTCCCATTGCTTAAGCGTCTCATTGTACATTAGCTCTGTATCGCTGTACCACTTTAAAACATTTGGTGAATTAACTGGCAACGAAAACACAACTGGCTGAGTATCTGTTGGAACTTCATTCTCATTTGGTTTTTGTGGTTCTGTTGACAAAACTATCCCCAAAGCAATGCCTAGCACAAGCACTAATGCCAAAGCATAATATCCATACCTTTTGATAAACCCAATTACCTTTCCTTTTCTATTATTTTCCATTTTTACCTCCACACGAATTATTGACAGATATTTTTTTGTTATACATATAAATTTTAAAATTTAATAACTGCCCAATAGTAGTGGAGTTCCAATATAAATTTTACCTTTATTATAATAGCCCTGAACATTTACCTTTTTGCCATTATAGGACACTGCCGTATCAAAAGCATTTGTATAGCCAACAAAATTATCAAAATTATTCTCTAATAAAGTAATACAAAGTTCTTCAATTATTTTGTTATATAATGCTTTATTTCCATCAAATATAAATGTTACACCACTTATGTCTTTAACAGAACTTGCTATGTCTTTGTATTTTTTATAATCGCAATTTATAATTTGTCCATTGCCATTATTTAAAACATTTATATTTTCAAAAGGCAAATTTTGTTTACTAGATGTAAACACCTGAACCTTTAAATTGCTGTACTTTGAAAAATCATATTCATTTTTAAATAAAGAAACACTAAATAAAAAAACACATAACATAATAAAAACAATAAATTTTTTCATGTAAAATTTATTGACATAAAAAATATTTTTAAACAAAAAATCGGGCTATATGCCCGAAATGCCCGATTAATTTTATAATTATATATTAAAATGAATTAGCCAATCCAATTCCACCAATTAACTCAACAATATAGTTATTATCACATACAAAAGGCAATACATTTACTGCACTAAAAACGTCGCTTAATTTAGGCGTTTCATGAGTAAAAATATCATCATATGATTTTATAATGTTTAACATTTGGTCTTGTTCATCTATTCTTTTATTGCATTGATATAAAAACTCTTCTTTTAAATTATTTAATCTAGTTAACAACTCTTTTTTTGATAAAATTGAATTAAAATATTGAAAATTATTAATTTTTTTGCAAAAAATGTCATTTTTTTGAATATTTTTTATAATTTTTGAAAAATTTGGAAATTCTAGTTGTTTAATCTTTTTTTGCAAAAACAAATTTTTATAGCACAAAAGCAAAATCTTAG
Organism: uncultured Clostridia bacterium; assembly: GCA_944381225.1. Taxonomy (GTDB): domain Bacteria; phylum Bacillota; class Clostridia; order Christensenellales; family UBA1242; genus UBA5893. Next base: position 5,430 of record CALWKJ010000045.1, read on the forward strand.
ACGACAATAAAACAATTTCTCCGTTCGAAGAATAATTATTTGAATTTAAAAATATTTTTTTCATTAAGGTGTACAAATTAAAAGTTGACCATTCAAACATATTTACTTTTTCCAATTCATAAGTTGTATCAATAACTATATCCATTAATATTAATTTTGCTTCACTATCACCTGACATAATAGATTTTAATTCTTTTTGCAGTTTCAAAATATTTTTAATTATTTGACTGCAATCAATTTGTTTATCAAATAAAATGTTTTCAAAAGATGACATGGCAAGCATCTCTTCAAGTGACAAAATAAAATATACAGATTGCTTAATTGAATCTAACGATGACGTTTTTACTACACTTTCACTAATAAAAATCTTATCTGGAAATTCACAATTAAAACTTCTTGTGCAGTCATAGGGATTAACGCAAACGTTAGAAAAACAAGCCAAACATCCACAAGATGATGGACACACAATGTATGGAACACAAAAAATGTTTGCAAAATATTTTGCAACCATTACAGCTTTGTCTTCGCCATATACAATATAAACATCAAAATTTTCAAGTGTTAACATTTCGCACAGTTGCTTTAACTCGTAATTAGAAAAATTATTTTTTGATATAAAATGTTTAAATGTACAACTGCTTAATGAAACACAATTCATTATTTCAGTTAAATGATTATTGACCATGTCTTTAGTGGAAATAATTAAAACTTTTTTGCCATCGTAATTATGTTTTAAATAGTCTTTCAATTCCAAAAAAGCGTTTTTTTTGTATATAATTCTATTATAAAAATCATTTTCCATAAACAACCTCTATTCAGTTATAACACAGTGTAATATTCTTTTTTTCATACATTTTTGATGTTTTTTGTAAGTTTTTGTTTATTTTAAATAATGTATGGCATAATAACAATATGAAAAAAATAATATTTATAATTTCAATAATTGCAATGTTTCTTTCTTTTAGTGGATTTACTTATAATAATCAAGAAAGCGATAACTATTATTACACAACAACAGTTGAACACTTATTCACCCATTGCTTAATTGCCTATCCTGAAATTGCATTTAAAAAAGATAATCCCATGCGAGAAAACTACAACATAGACTGCATAACAAAAGATGAATTTATTAAAATACTAAACTCACTTTATGAAAATAATTATGCATTAGTAGATATTAATGAAACATTTATCAATAACAATGGGAAAATAGAAAAGAAAAAAATAAAAGTTCCCAAAGGCAAAAAACCATTAATTTTATCTTTTGATGATGTAAACTATGACCATAAAAAAATGGGATTAGGCATGGTAGATAAAATCATTTTAGATTCAAACGGAAATCTTGCATCATCTACAAAAGTAAACAACAAAGAAGAAATATCGTATTCAAATGAATTTGTGCCAATTTTAGAAAATTTTATTAAAAAGCATCCTTCTTTTTCTATAAGAGGAGCCAAAGGGACTTTAAACTTGACAGGATACGATGGAATTTTAGGCTACAGAACTCAGTCAAAAAACAAAATTAACAGACAACAAGAAATTGAATCTGTTATGCCTGTTATAGAAAAATTAAAATCAAACGGCTGGAATTTCGCATGTCATTCTTTTGGTCATTATCATATGAACAAATTAACATATGAAGAATTTTGCAATGAATTAAATCTTTGGAAAAACGAAGTAGAACCATTGATTGGACAAACGAAAATATATGTATATCCTTATGGCGAATGGGAAATTTATAAAAACGGAATTAAAAGCGATAAGCACAAGCTTTTAGAAAATCACGGTTTTGAGTTGTTTTGTGGCGTTGGCATGAAAACATTTTTCTCATACTTACCAACAAAAAGCCCAGACAAAGTATTGTTTATGGACAGAAAAGTTATTGATGGAACAACATTAAGAAAAAGAGACGTCAACTTATATCCATTTTTTAATCCATCAAATGTATATGACTATAAATTTAGACCATCTGCATAAAAAAGTTCTATTGTAAAATTTACATAATAAAAAGTGTTTTTATCAAGTGACAAGTTTTCGGACAATTTAATTTCACTGCACAAGCCAACTGTTTGATTCTTGTATTTTTCTGCATTGTAATAATAATAAATTCCACTCTCATCTGTTACCCATGAATCAAAACCACTTATTTTAATTTGATTGTCATTCAATGTTACTTTTGCACGCAAAATCATATTTGAAACATCAATATTTGGCAACACAATTTGAACTTTTTGCTGAATAATATCATTAGGCAAACACGCACCACTAATTGCAAGCGATTTACTTTGAGAACCAACATCATTCAAATTTATAATTATACTTTCACCTATAACGCCATTAAATTTTGTTTTATTACTAAAATTAAACCCGTCCATTATATTGTAGGCCACACTTACTGCCAGCAAAACACTCAATATTACAATAGAAAAACAATAATTTCGCTTGGTTGATTTTTTCATACAATTCCTTACATAATTTTTAACAATAAAATAAAAAATAAACCTTTTAACAAAAAGGTTTATTTAAAGATTTTTTTATTTTTATTTTTCAATTTATATTTTTTTATTTGTTCTTCTTCAAACAACATGCTTTCGGCTTCTAATTCCCACTTTTTTTGAAGCCATTTAAATTTTTTATTACCAATAAAGTAATCGTATATAACTATACAAAGTCCTTGAATAATATATATATAATATGTCATAAATCTCCAAAACAGCAACGCCCAAAAAACAGTTCCGTTTGGAAAAATATTTGCAAAAATTACAGTAAATGAAATTTCACTCATTCCTGAGCCTCCAGGAATTGGAATAATGCTTGATGCCAAATCAATAATAACAGAGAAAACAAGCATATCAATCCATACATTAAAACTGTAATTTGTTCCCCCAAGCATAAGATAAATAACAAACGGCATGGAATACATAAAAACAAATACAAGAATAGATAAAAATAAATTATAAATAAAAAAGAATTTGTTTTTTGCATATGTTGTCATAGTATTTTGATAATTAACAACAACTTTCATTACTCTTTCATATTGTTTTTCGTAATTTTTTACAAAATGAATTTTTTGCAAAAATTTTAATATTTTTACAACTATTTTGTTCCCTACCTTCTTGCTCATGGACAAGATTAGGCATATACTTAATAAAGTTATATTAACTGCAAATCCCAGTAAACCTATAACCAATATAACGCTAACATCCATAACGCTTGTACATATAATATAAACAACTCCAAACAAAGCAGTAATCATCCATGCTATTTGAGATACTACATATCTCCCCATTGGCACAGAAATAGATTCGCTAGCATTTAACCCTCTG
>CALWKJ010000046.1 GCA_944381225.1 uncultured Clostridia bacterium
CACAAACAGGGCAGGCTATTTTGTGCTCTTCAATAAAATTTTCCATTTCTTCGTTTGTCATTTTGTCAACTACAACGCCATCAATTTTGTGTTTAGAGCAGTAGTTTTCTATTAAATTATCGGCTCTATGACGAGTTTTACATTCCTTGCAGTCCATTTTTGGGTCGCTAAATGATGTTGTGTGTCCACTTGCCTCCCAAACTTTTGAATTCATTAAAATTGCGGCATCTACTCCAAAAGAATTTTCGCTTTCTTGAACAAATTTTTTCCACCATGCGCGTTTAATGTTGTTTTTTATTTCAACGCCAACTGGACCATAGTCCCATGTGTTGCCCATACCTCCGTAAATTTCGCTACCTTGAAAAATAATTCCCCTAGATTTACACAAACTTACAATTTTATCCATTGTTACGTTGTTATTTTCCATGTTTTTTTATTGATTTCTCCTTATTAATTTGTTTTAAAAACAAAGTTATTATTATAAAATTAAAGCAATAATAATTTAAAACTTTTTGTTTGTTTTGTCAATTATATACAATTAAAAAACGCCCAACGTTTAATTTTATTAAAATTAATAGACGAAATTAATCTTAAATGTTATCATATATTACATAAGGAGATTTTATGAATAGAAAAAAACTTCAATTAGGACTAATGTTTGGCGTGTTTTTTGTTGCTTATTTAACTGTTTTGTTTTTGGTTGCCAAAACATTTTACACATCTTTTTGGGTGTCGTTTATTTTTGTTGTTCTTGCTTTTATTTTTACAACAATCGGTTTTTTCTTTGTTTCAAACGAACAGCGAAAAAAACAAGTTGTTGGTATGCCTGTTACGGTTATGACGGCAATGTATTTTGTTGTTGAATTTATTTTGGGAACAATATTAATGTTTTTTGATATTCAATTTGTTTGGAGTTTTGTTCCACAATTTATTTTGTTTGTTTTGTTTATTTTGTGTTTCATTCCTGCAATGCTTAGCGAAAATAATTACAAAACAACAAATGAAAAGGTTGAAAAAATAGATGTTAAACGCGAAATACAAAATGCAAAAACAGAAGATGACAATAATAAGTAATTTAAAAAAGCGTTTTAAAATAGCAAAGCAAAATTTGTTTTGCTATTTTTATTTTGCTATTGAAATTAAATAATTATTGTGTTAAAATGCTAATGAAAACAAATAATAATTTACAAAGCCACAAGTTGGAGGTACGCGCGTGAACTGTAAATACTATACAAAAATTTGTGCAAGATGTAAAAAAAGTGATGACTATATTGTTTTTGATAGAAATTGCACAACTGATTACAATCTTGAAAATTATGAAAATTATGTAAATTTTGATTTACAACAATGTCCATTTTGTGGATATATTTCTGATGACATTGAAAAAGGTTACACAATGCAAACAGAAGAAACAATAAAGTCAAAAGAGTATGAATATCTTTATAAATATTCTTATTTGCAACCAAGTCAAAAGGCTATAAATAAAAATTTCTTAGTTTCTTATCCTGCCAATTTATATGAATGTTATTCTTTAGTTTTATTTAATAATAAAGACTATAAAAACGCAACAAGGGCTTTGTTTAAAACTGTGCTTTTAAAAGAAACTCTTGTAAACAGATTTACACATCAAATGGAAGAAGATATTGAAGATTTAACAAATGAAGAAATAGCTCAATTTAAAAGTTTAATCAAATCATTAAACGACAGCATATACAAAAATATTGAAACTATTTTAAACATGTCAAAAAATTTTGAAAATGATATTTTTACAAATTTAATATATGTAGAGTGCCTAATTAAATTAAACAAAATGCAACATGCAAATCAATTACTTACAAAACTAAAATCTAAATTGAATTGCGATTTATTAGCTTACTTGCAAAATAAAATTAACTAAGGAGAAAATATGAAAGAATACGCTTTTGTTGATTTGCATATACACACTGTTCATTCTTATGAAGACGGAGCAGATTTAAAAGTTGAAGAACTTTTAGATATATTATCTGCTATGGCAGAAAAAGAGGATAAGGACATTTGTTTTTCAATAACCGACCATGAAAATATTTTGGGTTGCATTGAAGCATATAATCTCATTAAAAGCAATCCGCAAAAGTATTCAAAGCTTAAATTTATTCCGGGCATAGAGTGCAACACAAGTTTAAAAGATTTGGAATTAAACTCAGAAGGTCACTCAGTTTTTAGAAAATGCCATTTGCTTGCCTATGATTATAATTTAAACGATAAAAACCTTTTATCTTATTCAAAGATATCCCACCTTACAGTTTCAGAAAATGGCAAAAAGTCAATAATTGGAAAATTAATTATTAGTGCCAAAAACAAACTTGAAGAGTTGCACAACGAAGAAATTCCGTTTAATTATTTATTAGACTGTTGTAATTTTAGCACTTATGATGATGTAAGAAATGTTTTTTTGAATATATGTTCAAAGTATTATCAAGAAGATTTTAACGCGCTTAGCAAACAATTAAATGATGAATTTCCACCACAGTTTAATGTTGGAAAAAATGCTTTGGCAAAAGGCAAAGTAAGCATTTTGCAATTAATAAGAATGATAAAATCTGCAGGTGGAAAAGTTGGAATTGCGCATGGAAAAACCATTGACATGAAAAATGTTTCAAAAAAAGATTTAGACTTTTGCGTTTTTCAAAAATTTGTTGAAACATTACAAGACAAATCAAACAACGCTTTGGATTTTGTTGAATTATTTCATAATTGCAATATGTCACGTTACATTTTTTCAAAAATTTACGAAACGGCAAAAAAATACAATTTATACTTAACTGTTGGCTCCGATTTTCATGGAACTCGTTTGCATCCAGATTCTGGAATTTCAAAATATTTTAGCCGGTCATTTAACTATTTTGCAAATGAAAGAAATTCAAACAACGCCGAAATTGAAAGCAGTAAAACGTGCTTAATAACCGGCTTGCCATTTGTTGACGACACAATAAACAAACCAAAGGTGTCTTACAATAAGCAAGATTTTATTTGCAGAGGTCCATCAAAAGAGCAGTTGTCATATCAAGACGCTTTACAAATTTTAGACAAAGCAAAAATTTGGGAAATGCAAGAAAAGTACAAAGCGACAGAACAAAGTGCGCCAACAGCAAACAAAATGTCCTTTAAAGAAAATGAAACTTGCAATATAGAAAAAAATAAACAAAAAAATATTCAACACAAAAAAGTTGAAAAATATATAAATTACAAAAAAGATAAATATATTAAAAATTACGACACAAAAGACCTTAAAAATAATGACAAAAAATATAAAACTAAAAAGAAATTTACCAAAAATATGAAATATGACGAAGAAAATTGTTACTGTTAACAAAAACAGTTGACACGTCGCTATAAATGTGTTATTCTTATCCCGTTAATTAAATAATGTCCTTTTCCAAAGACAGCAAGTGAATTTTCGTAAACAACATTGTGTTGTGCTTGCCGAGGCAAAGTTTAGATTGGTGTTTGAGTCCTTTCGGCTTGCTTTGGCCTAAAGGATTTTTTAATTAAAACATACAAATCTAAAAAGGAGGGCAAAAATGAGTGCAAATTTAAAAGCAAAACAAGAGCTTGTTGAAGAAATAAAACAAAAACTTCAAAAAGCAAAAACAGTTGTTTTTGTTGATTATCGTGGTCTTACAGTTGCACAAGACACAAAACTTCGTGCTGACTTTAGAAAAAGTGGCGCAGAGTATAAGGTTTACAAAAACAGGCTTGTTTTAAGAGCGTTAAACGAACTTGGATACACTGGTTGCGAAAGTCAACTAGAAGGAACAAACGCAGTTGCATTTGGATATGATGACGAATTGGCACCTGCAAAATTAGTGTTTAACATGTCTAGCGATAAATGTGAATTCCCAATTAAATTTGGTATTTACAACAATTCGCTTGTAGATGCAGAAGCTGTTAAAAAACTTGCCAAAATACCATCAAGAGAAGTATTGCTTGCTCAACTTGTTGGCATGTTATCTTCACCTATGAGAGGTTTGGCTGTTTGTTTAAAAGCTATTGCAGATAAAAAATAAAAAAATAAAAAAGGAAGTGAAAATTATGGCAGATTTAAATAAATTTGTAGAAGAAGTTAAAGGTCTTAGCGTTGTTGAACTTAATGACCTTGTAAAAATGTTAGAAGAAGAATTTGGCGTTAGTGCAGCTGCAGCAGTTGTTGCAGGTGGAGCACAAACAGGCGCAGCAGCTCAAGCCGAAGAAAAAACAGAATTTACTGTTGTTTTAAAAGAAGCTGGCGCAAACAAAATTGCTGTTATTAAAGCAGTAAGAGAAATAACAGGTCTTGGACTTGGAGAAGCAAAAGCAGTTGTTGATGGAGCTCCTGCTAATGTTAAAGAAAATGTTCCAGCAGAAGAAGCAAAAGCAATGGAAGCAAAACTTAAAGAAGCTGGCGCAGTTGTTGAACTTAAATAATTTAGCGATTAAAGATTTGTATGTAAAAAAATACTGGCTAACCCCAGTATTTTTTTATTGCAAAACGTATTTACTTGTTTTTATTGACACAATCGTTCATATTTTGTATCCTATATCTAGGAGGGAATATATGAAAACCAAAAAACTTGTTTTAAATATTTTTGCTTTGCTTGGGCTTGTTCTTTTAATTTTGCCAATGTTTTTAGCAATGTATGCACCTTCAATTATTGCCAATGGCGAAATTGCAAAATTATTCACTATTAAAATTTTTGGTGATTGGGGGCTTGCACAACCGGATAACCTGTTTTTTGCAACACTAACTGATATCTTTGCAGTTGTAATGCTTTGCTTTGCTGCAACATATTTAGTTTTGTTTATTTTGCAACTTGCAAAAGTTGGGAATGACAAAACTTTAAACAAAGTAAAAAAGTTGTTGGCAGTTTTGACTTTAATTTTAACAATTTTAAGTGTGGCAACTTTTGTTGTATTTGCGGTTAGCAACACCACAACTTCTGATTTTATTAAAACAACAAGCACAGTTCTTCCACAAGCAGGTTCCATTTTGATGGTTGTTGGTGGATTGGTATTTAGTGTTTTTGGCATGGTTGCAAGCAAGAAAAAGTAAAATTTATTTTTTAAAAAGACGAATTTAGTTTCGTCTTTTTTTATTTAAAATATATACTTTAATGATTGATTTTTAAGTGTCTTGTTGATATACTATTTTGTAATTAAGCAAAGGAGATAAAATTATGCAAAACAGAACACACAACGCTGGAGAATTAAGACTTAAAAATGTTGGGGAATGTGTTAAGCTTGTTGGTTGGCTAGAAAATGTTAGGGTGGTTAGTAAAAATCTTATGTTTTTAGTTCTTAGAGATTTTTATGGAAAAACTCAACTGGTTGCAGATACTCAGGATATTATTGAGCAAGTAAAACTTATAAACTGTGAGTCAACAATTTCTGTTGAGGGCGAAGTTAGAGAAAGAATTTCAAAAAATCCTAAAATGGAAACTGGAGATATTGAAGTTGTTTGTAAAAAACTTGAGGTTTTGGGCAAGTGTAAATATAACGAACTTCCCTTTGAAATTAATCATTCAACTCAAGTGGACGAAAATTTAAGATTAAAGTATAGATACCTAGATTTAAGAAATCCAGAGGTAAAAAATAAAATTATTTTAAGAAGTAAAATAGTTGCAGAAATTAGACAAAGGATGATGCAAGAAAATTTTTTTGAAATAACAACACCAATACTTACAAGTTCATCACCAGAAGGCGCAAGAGATTACTTAGTGCCTTCAAGAAACTATCCTGGAAAGTTCTATGCTTTGCCACAAGCTCCACAGCAATTTAAACAGCTTCTTATGACATCTGGGTTTGATAGATATTTTCAAATTGCACCTTGTTTTAGAGATGAAGATGCAAGACAAGATCGTTCTCCTGGAGAGTTCTATCAGTTGGATATGGAAATGGCTTTTGCAAATCAGGAAGACGTATTTAGTGTTATAGAAAAAGTTTTGCCTCCGGTGTTTGAAAAATATGGCAAATTTAAAAAAGCATCAAAAGCGCCTTTTGTTAGAATTGCTTACAACGATGCGCTTGAAAAATATGGCTCAGATAAGCCAGATTTAAGAATTGATTTACAACTAAGCGATGTTACTCAGTTGTTGCAAGATACTGCTTTTGAACCTTTTAAAAACAAAACTATTAAGGCTGTAGTTGTAGATAATTTTTTTGAATCAAGAAAATTTATTGAAAATTTAATTGCCGATATTGAAGTTCAGGCTCAAAATAAAATTTACTGGTTTAAAATTGATGAAAATAATCAGTTGGTTGGAGGAATTTCAAAATTTCTCGTAGATATTCAAACTGATTTAATTAATAAATTAAAATTAAAAGCCAATACTGTTGTTTTTGTAACAGCAGGGGATAAAAAAACAGCGCAAAAATCTGCAGGCATTGTAATTAAAAAAGTTGGATACAGCGTAAAAGGTCATATTGACAAAGAACAATATGCTTTTTGTTGGATTGTAGATTTTCCTATGTATGAAATAGGCGAAGAATCGGGAGAAGTTGAATTTTGTCACAATCCTTTTTCCATGCCACAAGGTGGGTTGGAAGTTCTTGAAAAAGCTCAAAAAGACAAGCAATTTGCCTTAACCGTAAAGGCTTACCAATATGATTTGGTGTGCAATGGCGTGGAACTCTCTTCTGGTGCTGTACGCAATCACGATCCAGAAATAATGTTAAAAGCTTTTAATATTGTTGGTTTAGGCGAAGAAGACGTTAAACAAAAATTTCCTGCTCTTTATAACGCTTTCTCTTTTGGACCACCACCTCATGCTGGAATAGCTCCGGGTATTGACAGAATGGTTATGCTTTTGTTGGGTGAAGAAAATATAAGAGAAATAATTGCTTTCCCTATGAACAAAAAAGCTCAAGATATTTTGATGGGAGCTCCAAACGAAGTATCTAAGAAGCAATTAGATGAAGTGCATATTCAAATAAAAAATAAATAAAACAGTTTGTTGAAACTGTTTTTTTATAGTAAATTTTGCAAATAAATTAATTTTAAAATAAAAATAAACTATTTTTTACATTTTTTGTAATATTATAATAAAAACAAAAATAATTTTTACAGCATTTTTTATAATAAACAATGAAACTTATCACAATATTATTTTTATAGAATTAACATTATATTTTTTTATTTTCAACAAAATTTAGGACGATTCTACTAAAAGTTGAGATGAAATTTGCCCGTTTAGGCTTTTTATATGCTATACTAATAACAAATAAAGGAGGAAGCCATATTGAAAAATTATGGTCAATTAATTGCAAAGTTAAGAAAAGAAAAGGGCTTAACACAAGAACAATTAGGCAAACAATTAAATGTGTCATATCAAGCTGTGTCTAAATGGGAAAACAATCTTTCTGAGCCAGATTTGGAAACCATAGAAAAATTGTCGGAAATTTTTGGAATTAGTTTAACAGAATTTTTTGGCATGGCCAGCAATCAAAATAAAACACAAAACATAAACTTAGAAAAAGAAAATGTTAAAAGTATTAAAAAATCAAATATTTTTAACACAATAAAAACAAAACCATGGTATTTGGCAATTATTTTGGGAATATGTATCATTATTTTAAGTTTTTGTGCTTTTTTTACGCCCAATAAATATTCTAGTAGCAAAATATATAGCATGGTGGATCCTGCTGTTTTTTGCATTACAGCCCAAAACGATGTTGTTCAGCAAGCTGGCTCGGGCTTTTTTATAAACAACAAAGGATTGGCTGTAACAAACTATCATGTTATTAAAGATTGCACTAGTGGGAAAATTCAATTAAATAACGGCAAGGTGTACAATATAAAAAGCCTTGTTGGTTGCGATGAAAAAAAAGACATAGCAATTATACAAATTGACATAAAGAAATCTCCAGTTGCAAAACTTGGAGACAGTAATAAAATATCGGTTGGCGATGTTGTGTATGCCATTGGATATCCAGAATCTTTTGTGTTGGGGAGCGCAGACAGTACATTTACACAAGGAATTATATCTAAAATTTCATATGTTTATCAAGGAAACACATACATTCAAACAACTGTTGACATGACTAGGGGAAACAGTGGTGGAGCATTGATAAATGAGCAAGGAAAGATTATTGGAATTACAAGTGCAATGCTTACTGATGGACAAATTAATTATATGAATATGGCCATTCCAATAAATAAAATTAACGATGTTGAAAGAAACATAAACAGCACATTAGAAAATTACCACACAAGACACAAAATTTTTACTTTTTGCAGTGACGGACAAACAATTTACACACAAAATTTTATTCGTGGTGAAAAGGTTACAAGAATTGATGACCCTGAAAAAATAGGTTATGCTTTTGACGATTGGTACACAGACACAACTTTTTCAGAAAAATTTGATTTTGACCAACCAGTTGAAGATAGTACATCTTGTTATGCCAAATGGATTCCAAATAAATATATAATAAGGTTTAATTCAAATGGAGCAAGTGGGACTATGGATGATATCATAGCAACATATGATGTCTGGGTCGCATTGCCACAACTTGCGTTTTTAAATGAGCATTATGAATTTAAAGGCTGGCAAATTGAAGGAAAAAGCGATTTAATTGCCGATTGTCAAAATGTTTTAAATCTTTCAAAAATAAACAATGACTTAATTGTTTTAACTGCAGTTTGGGAAATAGAAAATTACACAATTCAATTTGATGGCAACAATGCAGATTCTGGGCAGATGGATAGCATAACCTTAAATTATGACCAAATTGT
>CALWKJ010000047.1 GCA_944381225.1 uncultured Clostridia bacterium
GAATTACGAGAAGAAAAAAATCTTACTCAATATGAATTATCAAAACAAATAGGAATAAGCACTGCTTGTATCAATCGCTGGGAGAAAAATTTAAGAATTCCCAACATTGACAGTATTATTATTCTTTGCAAGTTTTTTAATTGTTCTGCCGATTATTTAATAGGCTTGGAAAATTAGAATGAAAAAAACAAATTGTTCCATTGTCAAAAATGGAAGAAATCATAAAATATTTTTATAACTATATAATTAATCTATCCGAGTTTCATATAACTAAAGTTTATTGATAACTTTGTTAGCATTTACAATTAGTTTTTTGCTTTTGCCAAAAAACTATGGATTTGCTTTTTATTTTTTTGTTTAACAAATAAAAAAAAGAACAATATGCAAATATTGTTCTTTTGAATTGCTAAATGTTTTAAGCAATTATCTTTCTTCTTTTTTGTCTTCAACCACTATTTCTGGTTTTGCTTCTTCGGCTTGTTCTTGTTTATTTTCTACAACTGTTTCTGGTTTACTTTCCTTAACTGCAATAGAAGCAATTTCTAAGCCAACCGGTATTAAACAAATGAATCCCCAACCAAAAGAGCCTCCTATTATTTCCAAAATTGCAAGAATCGCCATTAAAGATATAAGTGCAATCTTTAATCCGTTGCCTTTTGAACTACTTTTAACAATGCATAATATTGAAATTACAATAACTGCCAAACTAAACACAATTAAAACTATTGTAATTGGTTTTAATAATTTGCCTGTCTCTGTTAATTCACCTTCATACGCATTTAACATTGAAAGCAGTTGAATACTTCCAATAATCAATAATGCACCAAAAACTATTGAACATATGGCTGCTGAAATATTTAAATATTTTTTTAATTGCATAACATTCCTCCAATATTTTATTATATTCCAAAATTCAACAAAATACAACAAAATCAATTAATTTATTTTAAACTCTTTGCATTTTAAATAAATAGTTATGCTTAATTGGTAAAATAAGATTTATGAATTGTTTAATTGGAAATTTATAAATCTATTAATTAGTATTAAAATATTAAAAAATTGCAAAATGCAATATTTGACAAATGAGACATTTTTTGTTACTCTTTTTGGGAGAATATATGGATAAATATAATAGTAATTTTAAATATGATGAAATGTCTATAACCAATATAGATGATTTTATAGATGAAAATGAAAAAATTTTATGGCGCGACAAACCAAAAAAATCTGCTTTTATTTGGTCAAAAATTTTAAACATGCTCCCTTTTGCTTTGTTGTGGCTTTTGTTTGATGGCTTCTTTATTTTTATGCTTATTTATAACAATGTATTAGAAAAAATAGGAACTTTTTTTATTATTTTAATTGTGGTTTTCTTTTTAATTCACCTTACCCCTTTTTGGATTTGGCTTTCAAATGTGATAACTGCTTCAATTCAACATAAAAATATTGAATACGCTTTTACTTCAAAAAGAATAATTATTAAATCTGGAATTTTTGTTGATATAAAAAATATTTATTACATAGATGTTGTGTCTGTAAACCTTTCAGTTAGATTAATTGATAGATTATTGAAAGTTGGTGATATTTATATTAAAACAAACAATGGGACTGTTGTTTTATTTGATATTGTAAATCCTTATCTGGTATTAAACCAACTTCAAAAAATAGTTAATGATATAAAAACCGATATGAATTTTCCCAATGATTTAAGACCACAAAAAAACAGTGGATATAAAACGCGTTATGAAGATGATTTAAACAAAACAAGCGATAAATTTTAAAGTTTATCGCTTGTTTTGCATTGTTGTATTTCATCAATTTTTTGAAAATTTTCTTGCTGTTGCTCGTTATTTTTTTTGTTTTTTTTACGCCTCATTAAAGCAATCTTATTTTTAACTTTACTATTTAAGTTTTTAAAATCATTTTTAAAATTTTTATAATCAAATATTAAACAAATTAAAAAAGCAATCGGCACAATATAAACAAAACAAGGAACAATTAACCAGAACCAAGGCAAATACTTCTCTTGTCCGGCAAAGGTCCCAACTGGAACAGTTTTAAATATTTTTGGACATAACGCCGTGAAAATTACTGCGAAATCGTGGTCTCCAGGTCCCCATATTAACGATGTGTTTTTATAGCCTATTTCAAAAAATGCATCCTCGCCACCTCTAAGTGGAACAAATCCCAATTCGCTTTGAAAAATTTGATTAAGCATTATAAACAACATTACTCCAAGCAAGCATACTGGCACGCTTAAAACTCTTTTATAACTAAGAGTGTGAATTTTAAACAAAACCATTAAAAGTGGCACGTACCATAACATATCGTGGTGTATGTAAAACCTTACAACATCTAGCCACTCGGCAGTTTGATTAACCTTGTCCATTGGCTCCATTGGATAAAAAATGGAAATCAGGCCACTTAATAATCCAATATAAAACATATAGTCTTTTAATTTGTCGCTTTTTGAAATAAATATAAACGGAAATAGAAAAATATTTGCTGCACAAATGTTTATAAACCATGCGTCCCTATACCATCTATTTACATCCGTTGAATACGGAGGAATAAATGCCTTCAAAAAATGTAGCGCCAAACCAAACAATAAAAAAGATAATAAAAAAATTTTTTTAAACTTTTCAGATTTGTTTTTAAGAAAATAATATAATCCTACAAATCCACCTATAGAGCAAATTAAAGCAATAAAATATGCTAAGTTAAACATTTTAATTTCCATAAGTTCCCTCTAAAATATTATATAAAAAAAAATAAGAAAACTCAATATATTGTTGAAAAATTAAAAAAAATTTGTTATTATATTTTGTGAAATAAACTTGGAGATATTATGACATTTAAAGAATGGATCTATGGTTCAATAGAAAATCCCTCAATAAAAGGACAATGGGGCTGGTTACACATTTTAACTTTAATCTTATGTGCAATTTGTATTGTGACCATAAGTTTGCTTTTTAGAAAAAAATCATATAGGGCTAAAATTGTTGTCCTATGGGTATTGGCATCGCTAATTTTTATTTTTGAAATTGCAAGACGAATTATCAACTTTTCAAAAAATACAGATTGGAGTGCAAATTCCATAATGCATATGTTAATGCCAAGACCATGGTGCGCAATTTCGTGTTGGGTTCTTATGGCAAGTGTGGTTTTAAATAGAAAATTTTTCTATAATTTTGCAAGCACAACGTCCTTAATTTGCGCAATAATTTTTTTTGCATATCCTGGCGTTGGATTTAACAATAAATACATTGTTTTTGAAAACTTATATTCAATTTGCACACACTCGCTTATTTTAATAATGTCTATATTGTTAATAACTTTAAAATTTACAAAATTTGAATATAAAAAAATTTGGAAAGAAGCAATATGTTTAGTAGTGCTTTTGGTTTATGTGTTTTTAGAAATATATGTTTTCAAAATAGAAGCTGACCCAATGTACTTTATGCCAAACAATGACGTAATGGACATTTTGTCTTTAAGTTATGTTTCTTATGTTGTTGTATACATAATTTTTATGTTGTTCTATTTTAATTTGTTTTACGCGATTGGAGACTTTAAAAGTTTAAAAAATTTATTTAAAAAAAGAACAAAAATAAAGGAGTAAAAATGAAAGATGTTGCAATTTTGATTGAAGATTATAAATTCAATTTTAGGGTTTGCGCACTCATTGAAAATAAAAACAGATATTTGCTCCAAAAAAGCGATTCAGTGGACTTTTATAATATGCCAGGTGGAAGAGTACATGCCGGTGAAAACACTTTTTATGCAATAAAACGAGAATTAAAAGAAGAGCTTGATTTGGATGTAAAAAATCCAAAACTAATAAAAATTGCAGAAGAATTTTTTGTTTTTGAAAATAAAAAATATCATGAAATTGATTTTGTTTATTATATAAAACTTAAAAACAACAATATTCTTTGCACAATGAATAATTTTAAAAACAAAGATAACGAAAAAGAAAAAATGTTTTGGATACACAAAAAAATGTTAAAAAATTATAAAATTTTGCCTGAATTTATTTATACAATTAAAAATTCAAAAAAAACATCACATCTTGTTTTTGACAAAATTAACAATTTTTCTTGTGAAAAATAAATTTATAATTTATTTCTTTAAAATTAACTTAAAAATTTCATATACATAACAATTAAAATACAAAAAATATAAATGTTTAAAAAAAGCACTTTTTAAGTGCTTTTTTATATGCTAAGCGTTTGTTCGCTTGAATCTATTTCTTTG
Source organism: uncultured Clostridia bacterium (assembly GCA_944381225.1). Classification (GTDB taxonomy): domain Bacteria; phylum Bacillota; class Clostridia; order Christensenellales; family UBA1242; genus UBA5893. The sequence goes on from CALWKJ010000047.1 coordinate 4,258, forward strand.
TAATAAACTGGTAATCCATCTTTAAAATCATCGGAATTAATAAAGTTTTTTTCATGTTCTTTGGCTTTTTTATAACCTTGCTTTAAATAAAATTTTTCGAGTTGGTCTTGATGTCCCTTTGACGTGTTATCCAAATCGTATGCCGAAGCATTAAAAACAATTGAACCTATTTTATATTTTTTGCAAATTTGGGGAAGCATTTCTTTTAAAATTTTTGTATAAATTCCTTTGCCCCTATCAAAACTTTCTGCATCGTCAATAAAAATTCTAAATTGTTTTTTGCTTTTGTTTAATATTTGAACTTTAAAATGCATTTTAAAAATTGGATTTTCTTCCATATTATTGTTGTCATCTAATTTGTAAGCAACTATTAAATTATTTTTGTGCAACGTAGTTTTGTTGTTTTTTTTAGGTAGATTATTTAAAAATTTAATAAATTTATTTTTACAAAATTTTTCATCGTTATTATCAATTAAATAATTACTCATAACATTTAATGCGTCTTCATTATCAACAAATATTTCACAATATTTTTCTACAAAATTTGAATCATTTGTGGTTTTTAATAAATTTTCAATATCGTCTTTTACAAAAGTTTTATTTTCTTTGTAATTACATAACAAAACATATTTGTTTTTGTCGTTATAAAAATGTAGTTTTATAAAACTTTTTGGAAAATTTGGATTTTTATTAAAAAATGTAGATATAAAATTATTCTTTTCCATTTTTCACCTTTTAATTTATAAATTTAATGTTTGCTCATTTTTTGATGAATTTGAGTTTTTTTCAATTTCATTAAATTTTATGCTTAAATCTTTAACCAATTTTTGAATCGATGGACCATTTGCAGAATCTGTTGGGTATGAGAACATATCTAGCGCATATATATTTTGTATTTCATCAAGATTCAACATGAATTTTTGAGGAATGTATTTTCCCAAATCGCAAGTAGGATCCAAATAGTATGTGTCGTTTCCTTGTTTAATTGCAGATATTTGATGCCCTGGATAAATCATTTCTGTTTTAACGTTGTCTTTTTTATAATCGCAAAAAATTGGTTCTGAAAGATACCCAACAGTTGCGCACATAAAATTAAACAAATTGCTTATTCCCACACATACTGCTTTATTTTCGAATAAAGCCACATACGACGAACGAGTTTTATTTGTGACGCTATTTTGATCTTTTATGCTATCCTTTATTTCTTTTACGGTTTGTTCATTGATTACTTTAGCGCCCTCTTTATCATATCTAACGTTTTTTAATATCCATTTGTAAATTTGCAATACTTGTTGAAGTTGACTTTTAACATTTTTACTTATTGTTCTTATTATGTTTAAACTTTTGTTATATGCCAAAAACATTTGTTTTGTGGTGTTTTTTACAAACGCAGCGCCGTCAAGGAACTCTGTCCATCTTACAAATTCTTTTATATCAAAAAAATTTTCTTCTATTTGTTCATTTCTAACTTTAAGATAACAGTACGTCACTGTTGGAAAATACAAAATTGGCTTTGCATTTTGTTTGTCTCTTTGGCTTAAAAGTTTGCACATTTTTTCCAAGCCATTTACCCTATTCAACATTGTGCAACTTGAAAAATCGTAAAAGCAGTTTGTTATATTGTTATCGTATATTTTATTTAAACAATCAATATTGTTAACTATTTCTAAATTTTTACAACCTCTCATATTAAGGCTAGTTAAATTTGGAAAATATTGTAAATCTATAGATTTAATATTCCTTTGGTAACTCAAATCTAATTTTTTTAATTTGTTTAATTTATACAAAGGTGTTATGTCTATAATTTGATTTGCATTGTATATTGTTCTAAGAGCGTCTATTATTTTATCTTCATTTTTATTGTCGTATTTCTTTAAGTATTTTTCTGCCAAAAAAACGTTCCTTATGTAATCTTCCTTTTCACACCCTGATATGTTTAATGATTCTAAATTTATTAGATTTTCAATTCCTTTTAATGACTTCAACTTATGTTTATATATGGAAATATCTAAACTTTTTATGTCCATCAATTCAAATTTAGTGAGTTGAGTTGTTTTAATTTGTGCGCCTTCGCCATACAAATTATAATACAAAATTTCAAATAGTTCTGGATTATCTTCGTATCTTAACATAATGCCCTCTTTTAATTGTCTTCTTCATTTAAAAATTCTTTTAACATTTTTTTGTTTAATGCTTTATCATTTATATTGTACTGTGGCTCGCCCATCATTAAAGGTTTATTGTTATCAAAAATATTTTTAATTTTTATATTTTTATTATCCATCTCCCCTTCCTTATTATAGTGTATAACAAACAGTTTAACTTTTCAATACTTTTTTAAAATTTTTCATTGTTACTACGCTTGATATTTATAGATATTTTTGTTATTATTGTTTAGTATTTAAGGAGAATTATGACTAATCTTTTATTTGATATTGTAGCAAATCAATTTGTTAAAATTATAGATGTTGCAAAAGATGATATTTTAAAAAATTTAGAGTGCCCTCCAGAAGCACATATGGGAGATGTTGCTTTCCCTTGTTTTGTTTTATCTAAAAAATTAAAAAAGTCTCCAATAGCCATTGCAAATGAATTAAAAGACAAAATTATAAATATAAATGACGATTGCTTTGAAAAAATTGACGTGGTAAACGGATATTTAAACTTTTTTATAAACAGAAAACACGTTTTAAACAAGTTTTTGAAATTGTATGAAAACAATTTGCTATTGGGTGAAAAAAAACATATTAATGAAAAGGCTTTAATTGAGCACACAAGTATAAATCCCAATGCTTCTCCTCACATTGGAAGAGCCAGAAACGCCATGATTGGCGACGCTTCGGCTAGACTATTAAAATTTTTGGGATATGACACAACGGTTCATTATTTTGTAAATGACATTGGCAAGCAAATTGCACTACTTGTGTATTATACAGAAGGAAAATCAAACATAACGTTTAATGATTTGTTAAATTTGTATGTCAGTGCAAACGAAGAACTTAAAGAGAATCCAGAAATCGAAGAAAAAGTTTTTTTGTTACTTCATGAAATGGAAAATGGAAATTTGCAAGTTTTTGACAAATTTTCAAACATAGTAAATATTTGTATAAACGGTCAAAAAAACATATTTAACGAATTTGGAATATACTATGATGTTTATGACTATGAATCTAATTATATTTACTCAGGACGAACTGCCGAAATTTTAAATCAACTAGAAAAAACAAAATACATGTTTACAGATGAGGCTGGCAGAAAAGTTTTAAATTTGCAAGATTTCAACATAAATAGTGAAAATCCTTATTTCCCATTAACAAGAAAAGATTTAACATCTTTATACCCTTTAAGAGACGTTTGTTATAGCATTGACAAATCAATTTGGGCAAATGGTGGAAAAAACATTGTTGTTCTTGGCGAAGACCAAAAACTATATGGCAAACAAGTAAATGCAGTGTTAGACATTTTAGGATATAAAGGTGCTGAAATAATAAATTATTCATTTGTGCTTTTAGCCGATGGAAAAATGTCAACAAGAGCTGGAAAAGTTGTGTTGCTTGAAGATTTAATGAAAGAGACAACAGATTTTGCAAAACAAAAAATGATAGAAAGAGGCTCTGTTGTGGACGAAAAACTTGCAAAACAAATCGCCTACGGAGCAATTAAATATGCAATACTCAAATGCGGAAATGACAGAAATGTTATTTTTGACAAAGACCAAGCGCTTAGTTTTGAAGGAAACACAAGTGTGTACATTCAATACAGCAGAGCGAGAATTTTATCTATTTTAAAGGGTGAAAGTTATGAAAGCAACTATGTAGATTTTTCACTACTTAACACAGATATAGAATGGGCACTTGTTGTACAAATTCTCAGCTTTAACAGCGTAATATCTCAACTTGAAAACACATTTAACTTTAACAGTTTGTGCAACTACTTATATGACCTATGCAAACTGTTTTCAAGATGGTACAATTCTTGTCCAATTAAAACAGCAGAAACAAATCTTAAAAACGCAAGGCTTAAAATGGCTGAAATAATTGCAAAAAACATTGAAATAGGCTTAAATATTTTAGGAATAGAATCGCCTGAAAAAATTTAATAAGGAGTTTTGTATGGAATATTTAGGAAAATCTTTTGACGCAATTGTTGCCACACCATGTTGTGGAAAATCTTATCTTTGTGATAAATATC
>CALWKJ010000048.1 GCA_944381225.1 uncultured Clostridia bacterium
ATGTTGTATTTTAAAACTTACAAGATTGCTTATGGCTTTTTGTACTTCGCCGAAAAGTTTTTTTGTGTCCACACTATCTGAGAAGGCATTAAAGTATTGTTTTAACGCCAAAACCGTCGCCATTCTTATATCTGTGTCAACATTAATTTTGCATATATTGTAATTTTTGCAAACATCAAACAAAATGTTAGCCGAAACGCCTTTTGCTTTTTTTATATTTCCACCTAAATTATTTATTTGCTTAATTACATTTTCATCTACGCTTGAAGCGCCGTGTAAAACTAACGGAGTATTTGGTATTTTTCTTTGAATTTTTTTTAAAACATCTATTGCTAATTTAGGTTCGTTTTGGAATTTGTTAATTCCATGACTTGTTCCAATAGCAATAGCAAGGGAATCTACATTGGTTTGTTCGACAAAAATTTTAGCCTCATCTGGAGAGGTGTAAATACTTTTATCACTACAAACATCGTCTTCAATTCCTAAAAGTCTTCCAAGTTCTCCTTCAACTTGTACATTATGTTTATGTGCATAATCTACAACTTTTTTAGTAAGTTCAATATTTTCTTTTAATGTCAAAGAACTTCCGTCAATCATGACACTATCAAAACCCAACTTAATAGCTTTTTTACAAATTTCAAAATCTTTTCCGTGATCCAGATGAAAAAATATAGGGATATCATAAGTTTTTTTTGTAGCTAAAATTAAATGTTTTAAATATTCATCACCAATATATTTAACAGCACTTTCCGATGTGGCAACTATTACTGGAGAATTTGATTCTTTTGCTGCATTTAATATTCCTTTTAAGCTTTCTAAATTGCAAAAATTAAATGCGCCCAGTGCATAATGATTATTTATTGCATCTTTATAATATTCTTTAAGATTCATACATACCTCAATATATTTTAAACATTATTTCTTAAATAAACAAATAATTTTTAAATTTAATTAATTATTTCTATATTAATTAATATTTTCATATATTAAAATATGAAAAAAATATTTTGTTTTATAATATTTATTGTTTTTATAATCATTTGTTTGTTAATGGTAAATTCATATATTGGAAAGAATAATATGTATAAAATAACTTCTCAAATTGAAAAAACCTATTTTATTAACACAACATCAAGATATGTTGCAGAATTTTCTACTGGAAAGAGAGAACAGGTTTTTGAATATAATGGAATTAGCACCGATAAAGTAGATTATGCAGTGTTAAAAATTAAGTTTTTTGAAGATACAAATTTTGCAAATTCAATAAATGTTAAAATAAAATATAATGACAAAGAAATAACTGCTGTTTTGGAAAAAAATCCATTTGATTTATCATTCATGTGCGATTTAAAACACTTATTTAAAGGTAACAGCATACAAATACTTATAGAAAACGTTGATGATGATTTCGTAAGTTTGGAGTGCGTATCTACAAAATGGCAAATTAATTATGACGAAGCTTTAAAGATAGGTTTTAAAGCTTTAAAAAATTTTATCAAACAAAATCAATGCGAGTGTTATTTAACAGTTGGATATGAAAAATACAACTTGGAAACTATATATTTTTGGATTTTTAATGTAAAAGCTAAAAATACTAGTTCAAAAAATGTAGTTATTAATGTTGATGATGGAGAAATTGTGTTTGTTAGCTAATTAATTGAAAAAAAGTTGCGTTTGTGTTAATATGTTTCATATTAAAGGAGAATTCATGGCATATTTAACCAAACAAGAAAGCGAAAATGCGTACTTAGTAGGAGTTTCTTTATCAAATAAAGATGATATTGAAATAAGCTTAAAAGAATTAAAAAGCTTGTGCGAAACTGCTGGGCTTAACGTGGTTGGTCACACATTTCAATATATAAGGCAAATTACACCTTCAACTTTAATTGGCAGTGGAAAGGTTGAAGATATAAAAAAAGAAGTTGAAAACAACAACGCAAATGTTGTTGTTGTTGATTATGAACTTAGTGGCTCACAGGTAAGAAATTTGACAGATTGTTTAAATGTTAAAGTCATTGATAGAATAACTTTAATTTTAGACATTTTTGCACAAAGAGCAACAAGTAACGAGGGAAAGTTGCAGGTTGAACTTGCACAATTAAAATATAATTTGCCACGTCTTGCAGGCATAAGTGGAACAAGTGGTAGATTTGGAGGCTCTGGAGTTGGAATGAGAGGCCCTGGAGAAACTAAATTAGAACTTAACAAAAGGATAGCGCAAAATAATATTTATAAATTGGAAAAAGAAATAGAAAAAATAAAGCAAAACAGAGATGTTCAAAGAAAAAATAGAAAAGAAAATGGAATTTGCAAAGTAGCAATAGTTGGATATACAAATGCTGGGAAAAGCACGCTTTTAAATTTAATAACAAAATCAAGTATTTATGCAGATGACAAACTTTTTGCAACTCTTGACACAACCAGCAGAACCGTGTGGCTTTGTGAAGGGAAAAAGATAGTTTTGACAGATACTGTTGGATTTATATCTAAATTGCCACATGATTTGGTTGACGCTTTTAGTTCAACATTGGACGAAGCTAAGGATGCAGATATAATTTTGCATGTGATAGATGTTAGCAATCCTCACTATAAAAATCAAATTGAAGTTGTTAATAATGTTTTAAGTAGTTTAAATGTAAAAACAAATATAATTAAAGTTTATAACAAATGTGATAAAGTTGTAGAGAAAGATAACAAAGATGGGATTTATATTTCTGCAAAACAAAATATTGGCATTGAAGACTTGAAAAAAGAAATAATAAACATAATGGATAAATTGTAACAAAAACTCACCAAATTCATATAGTGATATGAGCAAAGGAAAAAAAATCAATGTACAAAAGAAGAAATGATTACATATAAAAGTTTAAATTTTGTGGAGGTACATATGAATCTTTTTGGTGGATTCGGCACTTGTGGACATGGCACAAATAATTGTTGCTCAATCATTTGGTTGTTATTCTTGTTGCAAATTTGTGGATGCGGAAACGGCATGTTTGGTGGAGATAACGATTGCATGAATTTAATATTCTTACTATTAATACTTTCTTGCTGTGGTTGTGGATGCAACACACCATGTGGCAACAACTAATACCGACAAATTAAAAAGGCTGTAATAAATTACAGCCTTTTTTACAAACATTCTGTTAATTCGACAAATTAAATTAACATAAATGTTAAAAAGCTTCAAAAAATATAATCGAACATATAGAGAAAATTTTAAATTTTATTGTCACGCGCTAATTTATCAAACAAAAGGGGTTAAAAGTATACAGCATAATTTTGTTTCTAATCTGTTTATATTTTTTATTCAATTCGTTGACAAAAAAAATGTTATAGTATAAACTCTATTTGTTAAATTATATATAGGAGCACAATAATGAAGAAATCAATAAAAAAGGCTTGCGCAATTGCCTTACTTGCAACATCTACAGCAGTAGTTGGTGCAAACGGTGTTATTTTGCAAAATAATATTAAACCAGCGGACAAGCTAGTTTATGCAGAGCAAAGTGCAAGTGCCTTGACAATGCTAGAAATAGATTCACAAAGTCAAACTGCAACCGTAGGTTCAACGTGTAATGTTCCTCAAGCAAGATTGGTTGTTCCTGGTTCGTCAATTGAGTTAAATCAAACACACTACACTGTTGTAAGTCCAATAGGTGAGAGTGTTGATGTTTCAAATGGTCAGTTTAAGGTAGAAAGAGCTGGAACTTATTTGGTTAACTATGAAATTGAAAATGATGGAAAAGTTTATAAAGCAACAGCTGAAATAAAAGGACAAATTGGCAAAAATACAATAGAACTTGTAGAGAACACACAAAGAACATTGCCAAAGTATGTTTGGCAAAGCTATAAGAGAGATTTGTACATTCCAAAAGCAGAAGTGAAATTTGCTGAAGACGAATTTAAAACTGATTATGACATTACAACCACTGTAACAACACCATCTCAAAAAACCTTAACGTTTAATGAGGAAACGGGGTTATTGTCTTATACTGCTTTAGAAGAAGGTATTTACTCAGTAACATACGAGGCAAGAACAAAAGACGGAGTTTATTTAAATTCAAGAACTGAAGAATTCACAGTGTTATCTGATGTTGATTTTGAAAAAGAGTATGGAATTGATTACACATTAAAATTTGATTACTCTAAAACAGTAAACACTAGTGCAGACATAGGTGAAGAGATAGAACTTCCAACGCCAGTGGGTAAAATGGGCAATGAAGAAACACCAATTTATTATAATATTGAAGCGTACGTTTATATAAATGGTAGTCCAGTAGATGTTACAGAATACACAATGAACGGCACAAAATTTACAGCGCAAAAAACATATACAATTGGAGGGCAAACTTACACAGTTGACAATGGTAGATATTTATTCTATTACAATGTTTTTGATGCTTTGGGTAAAGAGGCAGAAAGGACAGGTTTTGAAATAAGTGGAGTTAAAGATACAAAAGCGCCAACCGTAATTGTTGCCGATCCATATTCAGTCGATAATGTTGAAAATATCAAAAATGTAGATTACAAACTTCAAACAAATTTTTCAAATGGTCAAAATGTAATTTTAAAAGCGATATATGCAGAAGATTTGTCTGATGATTTAAAAGATTTGGAATTAGTAAGATATATAAGAAGTGATTCTCAATCAAGCTCTTCAAAAGATATATATTCTGATGAAGGACAAGAAGATGAAAACATTTTCACAAAAGATATTATCTTCAACATGACAAGCGATTTTGAATTTGATGAAAATACAATGGTCGACGCAAAAGACCTAGGCATTGATAAATTAGAAAATGGAAGCTATACAGCATATTATAGAGCTAAAGACAGTTCTGGAAATACAGTAACAGTAAATTATGTTTTTAATGTAAGCTCAACATTTGAGTTCACCAGTGCTCCAACAGTTGAATTTAAAGACACATTTAGCAAGTCAGTCGCAACAGGAGAAAGAATAACATTTAACAAACCAGTTGCAAGTGACGAAAATGACGACAGACTATATACTCAAGTAATGTTTAAGTATGATAATGATGTAAACTGGACAGTGCTTGAAGCAAATGAAGATGGTAAATTTGAAATTTTAGTTGACAAAGCTGGTGCAACATCATTAAAGATAAGAGCAAAAACTGAAAACGATGCTCCATTAACTAGTGCAGAGTTGACAGCAGATAATGACATACAAAATTATACAGGCTTTAAATATGGCTATGACGAAGTTGAAATATTAATAAAAGATAACAAAGATACACAACGACCAACAATAACAAGTTTATCCGATTGGAGAGCAGAACCATATAAACAAAACGAAGAAGTTGTGTTGCCAACTCTTACATTAACAGATGATTTAATAGATTACGTTGATGTAAATATAAGTGTAACTCATGTTGAAGAAGTTGATGGTAAAAAAACTACTCAAGATTTTGATGTAGAAGATGCCACTGTTATAAGATCATCTTCATCAGGGATATACACATTAAGTGGTGCACATTTTTATGCAACACTTGCTGGTAATTATGATGTAGTTTATGAAATTACTGACGCTGGTAATAATAAAACATATATTTATCAAAGCGTAAATGTTCAAGAAAATTCTGTTGTAGAAGAACCTAGATTTAGCAATTTGCCAGAAGCTTTAAGTAATGGAAAACTTGAATTGGGTGAATCTATAGTACTTCCTGTTCCAGAAATAACAGGAGGTGGAGATAATGCAACTTATGAGGTAAACATAAAAGGTCCAGTTGGAAGTCAAATAAATAAAGAATCATTTACACCTAACAAAGAAGGAACATACACAATTGTTTATTCTTTGTATGATGAAGGAACAGAAATAGAAAGCGAAAGAAAAGAATTTAAAGTAGAAGTTAGTGATACAATTGGTCCAGAAGTTAGAGTTGATTGGAACTTAAAAGCTTCATATGAAGTTGATAGCAAAGTTTTAATCCCTGTATTTGAACCAGTAGAAGATGAATCTGGCTTTAATATGGAAAATTCAAAAATAGTTATTTCTTCAAAATCATTTACAAGAACTATTAAGGGAACAGAAATGGCTGGTTTATTAGAACAATATAAATTATGGCTTAAGGAAGAACAAGAAATAGCTGAAGGAACACTTGATGAAAATGATAGAGAACATCCAAATCCTGGAAATTTATATGTTACACTTAGCAATAACCAATTATATACAGTAACTTATACAGTTTATGATGACTCTGTAAATCAAAATTCAACCGTTATAACACATACAATCAAAGTTGGTGATTTGGTTGCTCCAGTGTTGAACATTAGTGATGACATTGTTGCAAAAACTGTAAAAATTGACACAGTTCTAGCAATCGACCTTTCAAAAATTTCAGTAAGCGATGACAGAACAGAAGGCATGACAGTAAGCGATGTTAAAATTGTTTTAAAAGGGCCTTCAGGAGAAGTTGCAAACATTCATGAAGAAGAAGATAACGGCAAATATGAATTTAATATTGAAACAGCAGGTAATTACACATTAACATTTTCAGCAACAGATGATGCAGGAAATACAAAAACAGAAACAAGAGAGTTTACTGTAAACGAACCAAGCAACGATGGCTTGACAACAAACGAAACCATTACAATAGTGTTGTGTTGTGTTGCAGTTCTAGTACTTGCAGGTTCAATAGTATATTTCGTTGTATCAAAGAAGAAAATTCAATCATATAAATAATAAAAAAACTTACTTCAAATGAAGTAAGTTTTTTTATGCTATAATAATTGTGTAAATTATATTAATTTACTTAAACCATAAATTGTGTTACAATATAAACATGAAATCGTTAAATGAATTGCAAGAAGATTTAACAGGAAATAAGGAAGTAGATTTTGACTTGATTTACAATGAAATGTGTTCACAAGTATATGAAGAGCAAGATTTTTTTAAACAAATGGAATTATGCAAATTTTTAAAAAAAAATTGTGAAACTTATTCTTTAAAATCAAGTATTTATCTACAAAAAATAAATCAATTAGAAAAAGAATTTTTTACATATATTGAAAAAAAAGTTAATTTGAAAAATAGTAAAAAGCAATGGGATAATATGATATATTATCTAAATATTGCTTTTGATTATTTTGATATTAACAATAAAGTTATTATTTTTGATAATTTTGAAGATTATTTTATATATTCAACTTTAAACATTAAAGGGGAAAAATATAATTTTACTTCTGGAATAAACGGTTGGCTATATTACAAAAGGGCTCTTGCATATAAAAATTTAAAAATATATGATAAAGCTATTGATGATTTGCAATCATGTATTAAATGTTCGCCTATGTCTTTCATGCCATTTGAACTTTTAGCAAATTGTTATTTAGATTTAAAAGATTGTGATAATTTAAAAAAATGTTTGGAAGATAGCTATAAAATAATAAAAACATTTGAAGATTTGGGCTGTTACTATTTTTACTATGCACAATATTTTTATTTATGCAAAAATTTTCAAATGGTAAAGGCTTGTGCTTTTTATGGTTTAAAATTTAATTTATCCTTAAATATGAAAAACAAAATTGTTGTGCTTGATGAATTTTCAAAGGCTATGGTAAATTTAAAGTTTTTAA
>CALWKJ010000049.1 GCA_944381225.1 uncultured Clostridia bacterium
GTAAATATTTTTTAGAATATGAATAAATATCAATGTTGTCATTCTCGCATTGACTTATTACCTTTGCATAATGTTTAAAATTTTCAGTTGGCAAATTTAAATCTTTAATAACTTGTTTTAATGTTTTTTCAGCATCGCTTTCACTATACAATGAAAAGTTTTCAGTTTGTTTACCAAGTTTTGAAATATGATTTCTTAATATTTTAAGGCACATAGAATGAAAGGTAGAAATCCAAACTTCATTATTTCTATTAAGTAAGCTAGATACCCTTTCTTTCATTTCTTTTGCTGCTTTGTTTGTAAAAGTTATAGCCAAAATATTTTTTTCATCAACATGTTGATTTTCAATTAAATATGCAATTCTATGAGTAAGCAGTTTAGTTTTTCCACTGCCAGCCCCAGCAGTTACCAAAACAGCACCCTTTATACATAAGAGTGCTTGTTTTTGTGCTTCATTTAAATTATTTAAAATGTCCATATGCTGAGTATAACACAATGAATATGCCATTGCAAATGTCTTAATAAACTTCTTTCATTTTTTCAATCTCATATCTTTTTTTTAGCTGTCTGTACTTGTCTGCAATCATAAAAAAATATCTTTCTTTTTGTTCATTTGACAATGATTTATAATAATTAAAATCAATTATTTCATTTAAAGGGTTAATTGAATCATTATCTACAGTATTTTTTACTTTATTGTACATTTCAACATCTGCATCATTATTTATAATTACTGTTTTTATATAACTTTCGTTTGTTTTAACACACAAAATATTATTTTTTGTAAAATGCTTGTTTGTTTTCCCTTGCAATCTGTCTTTAGCTTGCTTTGCCATTTGTTTTAATATCTCTCTACCATTCATATTTTCTCCTTTTGTTATATAAAAATTTTATAACAAAAATATACAATAAGAAAAGTGAAAAATTTGAATTATACTAACTATTAAAGTATTTTATGGTCGAAAAATATCGACTATTGTTATATTTATTAGGTTTTTGTTACTATAAAATTACTTTCTTAAAATATCACCCTTTTTTAATTTTAATTTTGTGTATATATACAATTTTTGTTGAACGTTTTTCGCATCAGTTATTTCTATATTTTTAATGTCTGTCATTTTTTTTAATTCAATTTTATTGTTAAAAGTATCATTAGGAGAAAGAACTTCCAAAACATCTCCTATTTTAAATCTGTTTCTTTGTTCAACCAAAACTTTTTCGCCGTCTGAATCACTCAATACAATTGCCATAAATTCGCTTGTCTGCACCGGCATTGAACTGTTTAAACATTCTTTATCATTTGAACCGAAATAAAATCCTGTAGTGTATTGCCTGTGACTTGTTTTATTAAGTTCTTCCTTTAGAATTTCCATTTGTTGTGCAGAAATATCTTCTAGTGAATTTAAAGCTCTTCTATATGCGTTAACTACATTTGCAACGTAATAAGGAGATTTCATTCTTCCTTCTATTTTCAAACTACAAACGCCAGCGCTTTTTAGTTCTTTTAAATGCTCAATCATCATTAAATCTTTTGAATTTAATATATATGTTCCTCTATCGTCTTCTTGTATTTCATACTGTTCACCTTTTCGTGATTTTTCAGTAATTGTATATTCCCATCTGCAACATTGAGCACATTCGCCATGATTCGCATCTCTGTTTGTTAGGTAATTAGACAATAAGCATCTGCCACTGTAAGATATACACATTGCTCCATGAATGAAACATTCTAGTTCGATATCTTTTGGTATTTTTCCCCTAATTTCTTTTATTTCCTCAATTGATAGTTCTCTAGCCAAAATAATTCTTTGAACTTTTAAACTGCACATGAAATTTATTGCATAACTATTTAAAATATTGGCTTGAGTGCTTACATGAATTTTCAAATTTGGGAAATAAGTTTTTATATAATATATAATTCCCAAATCAGACACTATAACTGCATCTACATGTGCGTCTAATAATATTTGCAAATATTCTTTTAATCCTTTAAAATCACTTTCGTGCGCTAATATATTTAAGGCAATGTAAACTTTTTTACCAAGATCGTGAGCATATTTTGTTGCTTTAAAAATTTCATCATTATCAAAATTTTCTGAAAAAGCTCTAAGTCCAAATTTTTTACCAGCAAAATAAACTGCGTCTGCTCCAAAATAAAACGCTGTTTGCATTTTTTCAAAATTTCCTGCAGGTGCCAATAATTCCATCCTTTCCTCCAAAACAAAGGAATTATACCACATCACCTTTTCAAATACAATTATTTTATTTTAATAATTCTTTGGTTTAAACCTTGCCCAATAATTTGATATATTCCTCCAAAAGTATCAAAATATCTTCTTGCCAAAATACTTTGAACACTTTTTAAATACATAGAATCAAATTTAACTGAAATCCCACACGAAACATTTACTTTTCTTGGAGTATTAACAATTTGACATGGTACCTTGTATGATTGCAATAAATTAGCAAAATTGATGGTGTGCGACCTTGCCCTAAAAACTATTATCATATATTCCATTATTTTTCTCCTCTGTGGTCAATTATTTATGTTTTTTCATATCATATTATATTACTATATAAAGAGAGAAAAAGTTAAAATGATTTATTTAGATAACAGTGCAAGCACATTTATTAAACCAAAAGAAGTTATAAGCGCAACTTGCGAAGGACTTACAAAATATTCTGCAAATCCTGGACGAAGTGGGCACATGTTGAGCACAATAGCTGCTGTTAAAGTTGAAAATGTAAGAGAAAAAATATGCAACTTTTTTAATGCTGAAAGTGCCATTTTTACAGAAAATTGTACCGACGCTTTAAATTTGGCAATACAAGGTATAGTTAAGGAAAACATGCATGTAATATGCACAACAAATGACCACAACGCAAGTGTGAGGCCCCTTTTTGAACTACAAAGAAAATTGGGAATTGAAATTTCTGTTTCATCACCAAGAGATAGAGGATTTTTATCAATAGACGACATCTTGCCTCATGTGAAGCAACATACGAAAATAATTTGTTTAAACCACATGTCAAACGTAGATGGAGAAATTGCTGATGTAGAAAAGATTGGACAATTTTGCAAAGAAAAAAACATAATATTTATAGTAGATGCCGCACAAAGTGCTGGACATATAAAAATAGATATGAAAAAATTTAATATAGACTTTTTAGCCTTAGCTCCTCACAAAGGACTTTATGCTCCACAAGGGGTTGGAGTTTTGGCTTGCACAAACAAAGTTTCATTGCAACCAATACGCTTTGGTGGAACTGGTACAGAAAGTGAAAATCTTTATCAACCACTAGGAACAATAGAAACATATGAAAGCGGAACATTACCCACTCCAAATATATTGGGGCTTGGTGCCGGAATAGATTTTGTTAAAAAAAATTTTACAGAAATAAATGACAAAATTGATGACTTATCAACATATTTAAACTACGAATTATCAAATATTAATGGTGTTACAGTTTACACACATCCAAACAATGCTTTTGGAGTTATTGGTTTTAATGTAGCAGATTATGGCTCAACAGATGTTAGCCAGCTTTTAAGCGACAAATATGACATTTGCACTCGTGGAGGTCTTCACTGCGCAGGATTGAAACATAAATTTTTAAACACAACCAAGCAAGGAATAGTTAGAGCATCACTTTCGTATTTTAATACATTTAACGACTGTCAAAAACTTGTTAAAGCGATTAAACATATAGCAAAATATGGATATTAAAAAGCCAGTTACTTACATTAAATTTATCCAATTTCGCGTTCTTTTTCTAATTTTTTAGATTGCTTTTTATTTTGTTTAAAAGCTTTTTTAAATTCTTTGTTGCTAAGATGGTCGCTAGCAAAAGAACTATTTTTCTTTTTACCTATCTTTTTTAATTTTTCCTTAAAATTAACTTTGTTTTCTTTGCCCAAAAGAAGCCTATTAATGTTTTCCCTGTGCATAAACCAAACAAGAAAATATGCAAAAAATAACATTATTGTAATAGTTATGTTATCGTGAAACTTATATCCCTCAATTAACGTTAGTGCAGTTATATATAAAAATGATGCTATTGCGCCGTAATCAAATATAACTAAATATAAAAAGCAAACTGCAAACATAATTATTGCCCAATATGGTTCTGCAACTGCAAACATTCCCAGCATAGTAGCAACACCCTTTCCACCTTTAAATTTGTAAAAAGCTGGAAAACAATGCCCTATTACAGCACTTAATCCACCGGCGTATAAGCCAACATAGCACATTTCGCTGTTTACATCGCCACCCAACATAAAAAATCCTATTAATGACGGAATTGCCCCTTTTAGCGCATCAAAAAACAATGTTAAAATTCCCATTTTAAAGCCAAATGTTCTAAGCATATTCATAGAGCCAGGATTGCCACTTCCATGCTTGGTTATGTCATCTTTTCTTAATTTAGAAATTATTTTTGCTGAGCTTATATTTCCAAGCAAATATCCACAAATTATTAAAAAGACAAATTTAATAATAATCATTAATCTTTTTCTCCTTTTGAGCGTGCTATTAATTTTATTGGAGTGCCTGAAAAATCAACTGCTTGTCTAAAACGATTTTCTAAATACCTTAAATATGAAAAATGCAAAAGGCTTTCATCATTGCAAAACAAAACAAAAGTTGGCGGATTTGTTTTCACTTGAGTAATATAGTTTATTTTTAATCGTTTACCATTTCTATATGGTGGTTCATTTGAAATCAATGCTTGGCTTAATAAGTCGTTTAAAGTCCCAGTTGCAATCCTTCTTGACGAATTAAAAAATGATTGCTTAGCCATCTCTATTATGTTTGTTAAACGCTGTCCTGTGAGCGCTGAAACAAATACAATTTTAACATAATCCATAAAAGATAAGTTTTGTTTAATTTTTTGTTGAAATACATTTATTGTGCTGCCATTTTTTTCTACCAAATCCCACTTGTTTACAACAATAACACTAGGTTTGCCCGCTTCATGTACATATCCTGCAATTCTAACATCCTGTTCTGTAATGCCATCTGTGGCATCTATGACAATTAAAACGACGTCTGCTCTTTCTATTGCCTCCATTGATCTTATTACAGAATATCCTTCTACACTGTCCCTTCTATAATTTTTTTGTTTCCTTAGTCCTGCCGTATCAACCAAAGTATATTGTTGACCATTAAATTTAAAATCTGTTTCAATTGCATCTCTTGTTGTACCAGCCACATCGCTTACTACAACTCTTGAGAATCCCAAAATTTTATTTGTAATGCTACTTTTGCCAACATTTGGCCTGCCAACTATTGCTATTTTAACAAAGTTGCCACTTGAGTTTTCTTCAGTAATGCTAAAATTTTTTGTAATTTCATCTAATACCTCTCCAAGCCCCTTTGCTTGCTCGCACGATATTGGAAATGGTTCTCCCATGCCAAGTTGATAAAATTCATATGCCATATTTACATCAAAATTGTCTAATTTGTTAACTACTAAAACTATTTTTTTATTTGTTTTCCTTAATATTTCTGCAACATCATAATCGCCTTGTGTAACTCCAGCTAATCCATCAACTAAAAAGACAATGACGTCTGCAAGGTCTATGGCAACATCAACCTGCTTTTTAATGTCATTTTGAAAAATATCATCTGATTTAACATCAATACCACCAGTGTCAATTAATCTAAACTCATGCCCACACCATTCTGCGTCGCCGTAAATTCTATCTCTTGTTACTCCCGGAGTATCGTCCACAATACTTATTCTTCTGCCGCATATTTTATTAAAAAAAGTACTTTTGCCAACATTGGGTCTGCCAACGATAGCCACTAAAGGTTTTGCCAATTTTTTTCTCCTAATTTATAATAACAATAAATGATATCATAATTTAGTAATATTTTCAATTTAATTTTGTGATGTTTTTACTTTTTCTTGCTTTTTAGATTTTATCTTTTTAATCATATAAGAAACACAACTGCAAATGCCGTACGATATGGTTACATATAATGTAAATGCAATAGTAAAATCTCCTCCAAGCATTAATGTTTGTTCCACTACTTTAAAAGACATTTGAAAAAATGTTAATTCAAATACAATGCTCCCTAAAAGAGTGCCACAAAAAGCGCTATTCATGCTTGGACATATTGTATATAATACAAAACCTAATACTAACGCCAAATAAACATATGGTTTAACATATGCAAATTCAAAAGTTTCCATATTTAAGGCATTATAGCAGTAAAAAACTGCAACTATTATCAACGAAGTCAAAACTGTAGCAATAAAAGACTTTAAGTTTTTTTGCAAAACAAATAAAATTACAAAAACAACCATATACAATATTAAATTTAAACTTAAAGTTACATTTAATATATTTATGTTTCCTATTGCATCAAAAACGCAAGTTAAAAGCAAAAAACAAACAACAAAGAATCGATTTAATTTGTTTATTTTTAATGTTTTTTCAAAAACTCCAAAAGCAAACAAAATTGCCAATGTTCCACTTATTAAAAAATACAAATCCATAATTTTCCTCAAACTTAATGTGAGCAAAAATTATTATTTTATTACAATTTATTTCTTATGTTTACAGGTTTTATTATCACATCCATAACAAATAACATCTGTTTTCTTTATTTTTATTAAGTTTAAAATTGTTGAAATAATGGCTAAACAAAGCAAAACAATCACTACAACTGTAAAAGCACCAAAAATTAATGTTAAATTAAAAACAAAATAAACAAACATAGAAGTAACATACGCCAAAATAAATTGTAACGCTATGCCTATATATGTCCACTTTCTTCCTATTTCCTTTTTAAGAACCATAATTGTTCCAAGGCAAGGACAATATAACAGACAGAACACCATAAAGCTTAATGCACTGGCAGGTGTAAAAAAAACTACGCTAAGCGGATTAATTAGAGTTTGAGATATTGACGACATAAAATTGTTTGTTCCAGTATTTACGTTATTAAACATAGCTATAGATGAAACAATTATTTCTTTTGCAACTATTCCAGCAAGTAAAGCAGAAGCGCAGCCCCACGATCCAAATCCTAATGGCTTAAATATTGGAGCCACAAATTCGCCAATATTTTGCAAAATGCTTTTATTGCTTGTTCCCTTAATATATTCTAATGAAAAAGAAAAATTTTCAAAAAACCATACTATTATTGACATGCCCAACAAAATGCTTCCAATCTTAAGCAAAAAAGATTTTATATTTAATTTTGTAACAGCAAAAATATGCTTTAAATCAATTTTTCTATAAGATGGAAATTCCATTATAAAAGTTTGTTTTTTGCTTACAAAAAATGTCTTTTCCAAAAACATGCTTAAAATTAATGCTATGATTATGCCAATAACATAAAGTAATACAATTATTAAAATATTGTTAACTCCAAAAAAAGCACC
>CALWKJ010000050.1 GCA_944381225.1 uncultured Clostridia bacterium
GTCATAGAGCCGATAATTTAATAGAAAACTATTGCTCTAAACACAAAATTGATGGAGTTGTAGTTGACAAAATGACAAACGAAGAAATGGAAAATTTTATTGAAGAGCACAAAATAGCCTGCCCTGTTTGTGGAAAACATAACTTTACCCCAATTAGACAATTTAAACTTATGTTTGAAACAAGCCGTGGTGTTACACAAGACAACACCGACACAATATATTTAAGACCAGAAACTGCACAAGGTGAATTTGTAAACTTTTTAAATGTTCAAAGAAGTATGCGTGCAAAAGTTCCCTTTGGAATTGCACAAATTGGAAAAGCGTTTAGAAACGAAATTACTCCTGGAAATTTTATTTTTAGAACAATAGAGTTTGAACAAATGGAACATCAACTTTTTTGCAAAGAGTGCGATGATGAAAAATTTTATAATTTGTACAAACAAAAAGCATGGGACTTTTTGGTGGGGCTTGGCATTGACCAAACAAAACTAAGATTTAAAGACCATGACAAACTTGCTCACTATGCAAAAAACGCATGTGACATTCAATATAACTTCCCTATTGGCTGGAGCGAACTTAATGGAATTCACAACAGAACAAATTATGATTTATCTCGACACCAAGAATTTTCTGGCAAAAGCATGATGTATTTGGACCCAATTACAAACGAAAAATACATTCCATATGTTGTTGAGTATTCCATTGGTGCAGACAGACTTATGTTAACAGTGCTTTGCGACGCCTATAGAGAAGAAAAATTAGAAGATGGCGAAACAAGAGTGGTTTTAAAACTTGCACCATTTCTTGCTCCATACAAAGCGTGCGTGTTGCCACTTATCAAAAAAACTCATGGCGAAAAAGCACAAGAACTGCACACTTTGCTTGCAAAATATTTTATGTGCGACTATGACGAAAGTGGAAGCATTGGAAAAAGGTATCGCAGGCAAGATGAAATTGGAACACCATTTGCAATAACAGTTGATGATGACACACTAAACAACGGCACTGTTACAATAAGAGATAGAGATACAATGAAACAAGACATTGTTAAAATTGAAGATGTTAAAAATTATATACTTTCTAAATGCGAATATTAAAAACACTAAACAATAATATTTGGGGTGTATATTAAATTAATAAAAAGCATAAAAAAACACTTTGAAAATCAAAGTGTTTTTTTATCGCCATTTTTGTTTTTAGTTAACATTAAGCCTTTTCAGCAGTTAAAGTGATGTCCATACTATTTGCTGATGTTCCAACACTTGTACCAGGGTTTTTAAGTGTAACAACAATTACTAACTTACACATTTGTCCCCCAGTAAGAGTTGCTTCCATATTCTCTAATTCCGTTACTTCTGCAAGTGCAGGAAGTTCTGATTCTGTATTTCCAAATTGAGCTTCAACTTTTAAGTTTGCATCTCCAAAAAGTTTTGCAGATGAAGCAGTAACAGTAATGGCATCACCACCATCGTTTGCACATGTGAATTCATATGTAACTTTATTGTTTACTGCTGTTAATGCAACATCTCCTATTGCCCAGTTTTGTGCTGAACTTGCTTCAGTACCGTTAACTTTTTGAACAGTATCGTCAGTCGTTGTTTGAGTTCCAACAGTATATTTTCCTGTCCATGTTACTGCAACTTGTGATGCGTAAGTAACATTACTTGTTACATGATATGTAGCACTTGTAGCAGCGTAAACACCAAATGCCATGAGTGCAACTGCAAGGCAAAGTGATGCTATTGATGTAAATAATTTTACTTTTCTTTTCATAAATATCTCCTTTATTTATAAATATATATATAAATGTCAACAATGCAAGGTGGCGACCCCTTTGTTGGCAGTTATACCAAACTTAAAAACAATAAAAGATAAAGTGTTATATATGAAATTAAGTTTATGCCCAACAAATTGTGTTAAATTCTTTTATTGCCTACCAAATTATGTACGCCTTTGGTTTGATAGCAATTTGTTATCAAATCACTATCAATATAGCAAACCACCAAAATTATGTCAACAAAACTAAAGTGTTTTTTTTTAAATTTTAAAATTTTTTGAAACCATTCACACTATCACAAAAAAGGTTGTTTTTTTGTCACAAAACTGCTAATTTGTTAACCAAAATGCGTATTTTTTTGTTTAATTAAAAAAAGTGCAAAAGCACTTTTGCACTTTACAATATTAATTTAATTTCTTTCCGCTTTTATTTGATATATTTTTTTTGAAAATTCATCCACCTTTGCTTTGTTTGATATTTCCATTCCTGCAATGGCGTATATCTCATTTCCACTTGCAAGAACTGGCAAACAGTCTCTTGTTCTCTTTGGGCATTTTTTGTCTATTAAATAATTTTTTAATTTTTTTGTGCCACCTCCAAATTTCTCAAACACATCACCGTTTTGTCTAAATCGCCAAATTGCTGTTTTTGGTATTTTATCTGCGTCATAATACAAATTTTCATCTTTTTGCACTTGATTTAATTTTTTTATTGCAATTTTTCCAAAGTTTGGAACAACAACTGTGCCCAATTTATGCTTTGCAAAAAATTGCGTTTCTTTTTTTTGTTTGTTAGTTAACGTTATGTAGTCATATTCTTTAAATATTTTAACTTTTAATGGCAACTCCAATCGTTTGCCATTCTCTCCATTTTTTGCCAAATTTTTTATTATTTCAATGTGTTTAGTTTCTATGTCCTTGTTTACGCCTATCATATGCAAGGCTTTATATATCATTCTACTTGTTATTGGATTTGGATACAAAAAATACGTTAGTGGGATTTTTATTTCATTTTCCCCAACAATAAACGCGTCTGTTGGAACTTGGCTTAATATGTAATCATCGTCTTCGCTTGCTAAATTACTAAAATTTATTATTGCGTTTATTGCGTTTGGCCATCTTTTTAATATCACGGGCAAAATTTCATTTCTAATTAAATTTCTTGAATATTCGTTGTCTTGATTGGTTTCGTCTTCAACTGTTGGAATATTGTTACTTAAAACATATTTCCATATCTGTTTTTCGTCGGTATTTAGCATTGGTCTAATAAATATTTTATCCCTTACAACGTTCATTCCTTTTAACCCTGTTACGCCACTGCCCCTAAACAAATGCATAAGCACTGTTTCGGCTTGGTCGCTTTTGTGGTGGGCTAGGGCAATTTTGTCAACAACATGTTTTTGCAACATTGTTTTAAAAACGCCATATCTGCCCTCTCTTGCAGCACTCTCTAA
This sequence comes from uncultured Clostridia bacterium, assembly GCA_944381225.1. GTDB lineage: Bacteria > Bacillota > Clostridia > Christensenellales > UBA1242 > UBA5893. The sequence goes on from CALWKJ010000050.1 coordinate 3,231, forward strand.
AGACATAGATTTTTCTTTTGCAAGCAATGGAACATCTATTTTAAATTTGTATACTCTAATGTTGTTGCTTTTGCAATAATCAACAACAAACTGAGCATCTTTGGCGCCATTTTCTCTTATTGAATGGTCTACTGTTATTGCCACAACTTCAAAATCTAGTTCTTTAGACAAATTTTGCAAATAACACAAAAGTGCCATACTGTCTTTGCCACCACTTACGCCAACACCAATTATGTCGCCCTGACTTATTAAATTGTTTTGTAAAATTAATCTTTTGATATTTTCCATACATTTATCCTTGTGAATGTATTATACTTATTTTAGTTTTGATTTTCAATTCATATTTGTAAATTTATTTATCAAAAATGCACTTAATTTTTATTTTCTACATATTTATACAATTTAAGACATTTTGCTTAACAAAAAAAATCACTTTTTTAAGTGATTTTTTTATTCTTTTTTTTGATTGTCATAATTTGTTGTGTTTGTAGTTGATTTTTTTATGGCAATTATAATACCCATTCCAACACCACCCAACAAAAACAACACTAAAAACATAATTATTTGAATTATTGTTTGTGATAAATTGTCAGCATTTGAAAGATTTAACGCACACATAACAATCATTATCAATGAAAAAATCATAACAAATACGCATGTTGATATCAATATGGCGTATATTGATTTATTTTGTTTCATTTTCTACAGATTGATTATTTTGCAAATTTTGCATTTTGTTTGCTTTGTACAAAGTTGCAAAAACTCCAATTAAAGCAGAACAAATTACAAAGGCAACAACCAAAGCAATCATTCCCCATATTTTTGTTTGCGTTGTTCCGTTCATAAACATACTATTTGCAAGCACAACAATAAATATCACACTTGCCACTGCCCCTATTGATGCCAAAATTGTTATTATTAAACTCCAATTTACCTTTTTCATAAACACTCCTTTTTTTTATGATAATAATATTGTGTACGTTATGTCAAATTTTATTAATCTTTATTTTCTTGCTGAATTTGTTCTATATTTTCTTCTATTATGCTTTCAATTTGATTTTCTTCTTCTTCGTGCTCACCCGTTGCCAAACAAACAACTTTTGCACCATCTTTAAGGCGCATAATTTTAACGCCTTGCGTGTTTCTTGAAATTAAACTAATGTCTTTTACTGGGGTTCTAATTATTACTCCATTATCGGCAATTATTAACAAATCTTGCTCAATATTAACCTGTTTTAAGCCAACTAGTTTGCCCGTTTTTTCATTAAATGTACCAGCTTTAACGCCTTTTGCGCCTCGGCTTGTTAGTCTAAAGTCATCTACCAAATTTCGTTTTCCATAACCATTTGCGCTTATTGTTACAATTTGTGATTCTTTTTCATCTTTCTTAATTATGGTCATGCTTACAACCTGTTCGCCTTTGCTTAAATTAATTGCCTTAACACCTTGTGCCGTTCTGCCCATTGCCCTTACTTTTTGCTCGCTAAATCTCACACACTTTCCATCGCTTGACGCAACTAATATTTCATCATCGCCACTGGATATCATAACATTAATTAATTCGTCATCTTCGTTTAACGAAATTGCAATTTTCCCATTTTTTCTTATGTTTGCAAACTCTATCATTTTGGTCTTTTTAATTAAGCCCTGTTTTGTTGCCAAAACAAGATTGTCTGTTGTTGAGCCACTTAGTGGAATAATTGTGTTTACTTTTTCGCCAGAATCGAGTGGCAACAAATTTATTATTGCTCTGCCTTTTGCTTGTCTTTGTGCTTCTGGTATTTCGTATGTTTTTAATGTATAAACTTTTCCTTTGTTTGTAAAAAACATCAAATCGTCATGAGTTGAGGCTGTAAATATATCTTCTACAAAATCTTCCTCTTTTGTTTTATGTGCGCTTATGCCCACGCCACCTCTTTTTTGAGTTTTGTATTCAGTCATGCTCATTCTTTTAATATAACCCATGTGTGTCATTGAAACAACAACATCTTCTTTTTCTATTAAATCTGCAATGTTTATGTCGCCAAGGTCATGACTTATTTCTGTTTTTCTTTCATCGCCGTATTGTTGTTTAATTTCTTCAAGGTTATTTCTAATAATTTCAAGAACTTTTTTGTCCGACGATAAAATACTGTTTAATTCGTCTATCAATTTTTCCAAGTCTTTATATTCTTCATTAAGTTTTTCAACTTCCAAACTTGTGAGTTTTGACAATTTCATTTCAAGTATTGCATTTGCCTGAATATCGTCCAATTCAAAGTTTTGTGTAAGCTTTACTCTTGCATCTTCTTTGTCGTCTGCTTCTTTAATTATTTTTATAACCTCATCTATGTGTGCAAGTGCAATTACCAAACCTTTTACAATGTGCATTCTCTCTTCGGCTTTTTTAAGGTCAAATTTTGTTTTTCTAACCAAAACATCTTTTTGGTGTTCAAGATAGTAATACAACATCTCTTTTAAGTTTAATATTCTTGGCTTATCTTCAACAAGTGCAAGCATTATTATTCCTTCGCTTTGTTGAAGCATTGTCTTTTTGTAAAGAGTATTCAAAACAACTTGAGCATTGGCATCTTTTTTAACATCAACAACAACTCTAAGTCCATCGCGGTCAGATTCTTCCTTAATATCGGAAATGCCTTCAAGTTTTTTGTTTTTTACCATATCAGCCATTTGCATAATAAATCTGGCTTTGTTTACGCCATATGGCAATTCTGTTATAACAATTCTAAATCTATTAGATGCTGTTTCTTCAATCTCTGCCCTACCTCTTACAACAATTCCACCTCTGCCTGTTTTGTATGCAAGTTTTACGGCATTTTTTCCCATTATTATTCCACCAGTTGGAAAATCTGGGGCTTTAATGTAATTCATTAATTCATCTATGTCAATTTCTGGATTGTCAATTAGTGCCTGAACACCGTTTATTACTTCGGTTAAGTTGTGTGGGGGAATATTTGTAGCCATACCAACAGCAATTCCGTCAGCTCCGTTTACAAGCAAATTTGGAAATAGTGATGGCAAAACTCTTGGTTGCATTAAAGTATCATCAAAATTTGGATAAAAATCAACAGTTTCACAATCTATGTCTTTTAACATAAGAGCAGCTATTTTGCTTAGTCGTGCTTCGGTATATCTCATTGCCGCTGCACCATCGCCGTCAACAGAGCCAAAGTTTCCATGTCCGTCAACAAGTGGATATCTAATAGAAAAGTTTTGTGCAAGTCTAACTAAGGCATCGTAGACAGAACTGTCACCGTGTGGGTGATATTTTCCCATAACTTCACCAACAATTCTTGCGCATTTTTTATATGGCTTGTCGCTAAAATTGTTTAACTCGCCCATTGAATAAAGAATTCTTCTGTGTACTGGTTTTAAGCCGTCTCTAACATCTGGAATGGCTCTTGACACGTTTACAGCCATTGCATATGATATAAATGATTTTTTTAACTCATCTGTTGCTTCAACTTGTTTAATTACAGTGTTTTTAAACAATTCGTGCAACTCTTTTTTCTTTTCTTCCATTTTTCTTTCCTTTTATTAAACGTCTAAATCTTTAACTAATGTTGCATTGTCTTCTATAAATTGTCGTCTTAAATTTACATCTTCACCCATTAATTTATTAAACATTTCGTCTGCTTCTATGGCATCTTTCATTGTGATTTGAATCAAAACTCTATTCTCTGGATTCATTGTTGTTTCCCATAATTGCTCAGGATTCATTTCTCCCAAACCTTTATATCTTTGTATTGTAACGCCCTTTCTTCCAAATTCGTTTAAATTTGTTTCCAATTCTTCATCACTGTAAAAATATTTTTCTTCCTTGCCTCTATTTAATTTATATAGTGGTGGTTGTGCTGCATAAACATGTCCTTTTTCAATAAGTGGACGCATAAATCTAAAGAAGAATGTTAGTAACAATATTCTTATGTGAGAACCGTCTACATACGC
>CALWKJ010000051.1 GCA_944381225.1 uncultured Clostridia bacterium
AATGGCTTGATTGACTTAATGTGCTTATCTATAATTTTTGAACTTTCTTTAACACATTCATCTTTTAGTGTTGAAGCGCCTTTTGACAATATAGGTATAGATTTTGTTACTGCTACAACAGGAGGTTGCATATTGTATGGATTGTTTTTGTCAAAAAGAGGATTTTTTACGGTTGTTATTTCCAAAGCGTAATATGGGCATTTATTTATTGGTTTTAATCCTTTTTCAAAGCCATATTGACCTCCACCAAAGGCAGGAAGCACAATGTTTAACTCATCTTTTTTAACGCGTTTTCCGTTTTTGTCAATTATGATTTTAGTTTTAATTGAACTTTGAAAAACATGTTTGTGACCAATGGCATTAATCAAAGATTCCTGATTTATAGTTGCGTTGTTTTCTGGATTTCCACTGTCACCATGGTGTGTTACAAGATTAAATGTATATTTCTTAGATGTGCAGAAAGGGCATTTTAATGTGATAGAAGTATCTGCAAAACATGGAGCGTATGCATTAGGTATGCCAAGAGCATGAGTTGCTTGCTCAACAGGATTAATTCCTGTGTTTTTGTCAATTCTTCTTTCATGGTTTCCAGAATGTATCCAAATAACTTTTTCTTGGTTTGCAACTTGTTTTAAAAGCGATACTAAAACATTAAGTTGTTCTTGTGGGTATGCCACGTCTTCAAACATGTTGCTCACTGAATTTAAAATTGCAGTGTTCATCATGTCGCCAATTCCAATTAATTTTGCATTTGGTGTTTGCAAAACATAGTCCAAAACCTTTATTGCTTCATCAATGTTAAAATCCACAGAGCCTATATGCCAATCTCCAATAAATACCATCACAACCGTGTCAAATTTATTTGATAAATCTACGTTGCAAGTTCTAATTCCATAGTCGGTTGAAAAGTCTTGTTTTTGTCTATAAGAACTAATATTTTCGTCGTTTAATACCTTGTTTTTTTCTGGCATTTTTGTTATCTCCTTCTCTGAAAGTATAGCATTATTTAACCTGTTAAGTCAATAGCGACCTTGTAAAAATAGGCATAAAACATATTCAAATTTATAAGTACAATATTTAGTTTTTAAATGGTTTTATCATACATTATATATGCGACCTTGTAAAAATAGGCATAAAACATATTCAAATTTATAAGTACAATATTTAGTTTTTAAATGGTTTTATCATACATTATATATGGTTAATTTTTTATTTACTTGCTAAAAAAAACGGCTTTTTATTTTGCCGTTTTATTTTTTGCATTTTTTGTTTCTTGCTTTTTTTTAAGTTTTTCTTGCTTAGATTTTAATTTTTCTTCTTTGTGCTTCATTCTTTTTTGTTTTGTTTTGTCTGCTAATTTGTGAAACATTTTATCCAACGTGTCACCGCTTTCTGTTTTTACAAGCTTTACAGCCATACTTTCATCGCGCTTTTGGAGTTCTTTTGAAATGTAAGGCATAACAACATTGTCATTTCTAAGTCTAACTTCCATTTGTTCGTAAGGGATATTAATATTGTTGCGCTTAAATTCGTTAAACACATTTTCCATGACAAAATAATAAACGTCCCAATAATCTGCAGAAAGACAACAACAATTAGCTGTAAATGATATTGTGCTTGAGTCTAAATTTTTAAGTGCGCAAAATGGAGCTGGATCTAATATAACTTTGTTGCAATTTGTCATCACGTCCAATATTATTTTTTTAACTTTTTCAACATCACTGGCATAATCTACGCCAAAATTAAAATACACTTTTCTTGTTAAATTTGCACTGTAATTAATTAAAGAACTCTCCACAACTTTAGAATTGGGAATGCTTATAACTTTGTTGTCTGTTGTTGCAATTATTGTGTGTAACATTTTAATTTCCGTAACAGTGCCCTCAATGTTATCTATTGCAATGTAATCACCCTCTTTAAATGGATGTGTACTAATTATAACAACTCCGTTGGCTAAATTCGACAAGCTTCCTTGCATGGCAAGAGATATGGCCAATCCAGCCGCTGAAAGTATTGCAATGAAGCCTGTAATAGGGATTCCAACAAATTGACATATTCCTAAAAGCAACAGCATGTACAAACAAAATTTTAGAACGCTTAATAAAAATTTATATGTGACTTTTGACATTTTAGATTTTGCAAAAATTTTTTTAAGCAAACCCATTATAATTTTTATTACAATATAGCCGGCTATGAAAATTCCAATTATTTCCAAAAGTTTTATTCCAACAATTTTTGCAACATCAAGGGCTTGTTGCCCAAGTGCTTGCCAATCTACTAGTAAATTGCTCATGTTTTCTCCTTTGTTATTTTTTGTAAATACATTAAAAATATTTTAGAAAAAACTCAAAAAAAAGTCAAATGTTAAGTTTATAATAAAAAAATTTAAAATCATATACAAAGATTTAAAAAAATAAAATAAACTTTACATATTAGCAAAGTTTATTTCATCTTTATATCTGTATTTTATAAGTTTTATAAGTATAAATTAAATATTAACTTATTTATATAAAACTATTTTGCCCTGGTTTAGCGTTTGTTTTACATTGATTACTCTTTGATTTGTACTGCCAACCCAATGAGTTTTTTCATCTTTTTTGTCAAGTTCAAATTTCCCATCACAAAGAACATCAACATAGTGAATTATCTCCAAATTGCAAATTTCTTCATATTTAAATCCGGTATAAAGCCAAATTGTTTTTGTGGGGAAAAGTTCTTTTATTTCCTTTGCCAAATTTGTTATTGGTTCTATGTTGCTTTCGTAAAGTGGGTCGCCTCCAGAAAAAGTTATGCCACTAACATAATCTTTTTTTAATTCGTTAAACAATTCTTGTTTTGCATTTTGGTCAAAAGGCAATCCTTGTTTAGCATCCCATGTTATAGGATTGTGACAACCTTTGCAATGGTGAGAACAGCCAGCAACCCAAAGAACAACCCTAAGGCCTTCTCCGTTTAACATGTCATCTTTTGTTATGTTGTGATAGTTCATATTACATGCTCCGTCTATCTTTAATTTCTGCCATTTTGGCACTGTTTAATCTGGTGTCGCCTTTAACTCTGCTGTATGCCAAGTATCCATTCATTCTGTCAATTTTTGTTAAATTTTTGCTACCGCATTTAGGGCAAACATCCATGTCTAATTGACTATAGCCACAGTCATCGCAGTAGGAAAGCGCCAAGTTAACACCCTCGTAGAAACCTAAATCCATCGCTCGCTTGACAAGTGTTATAAATGCTTTTTTGTTGTAATCTATTGGATATCTTACATATTGAATTTTTCCACCATTGAACAAATTCCAAAATCTGCCTTCTTTGTCTTGTTTTTCTATGGGGGTTATTTCTTCTTTTACATGGCAGTGGAAACTGTTTGAAACGTATTCTTTGTCTGATACATTTGGGATAATTCCATAAAGTCTCCTAAATTGTTTAACCTGAAGGCCACATAAATTTTCTGCTGGAGTTCCGTAAATTGCATAAAGTTTATTATCCTGCTCTTTAAACTCGGCAACTTTTTTATTTATATAATTTAACACTTCAAGTGCAAATTGGCCATCTTCAACCAAGGATTTTTTGTTATAAAGTTCTTGCAATTCGTTTAAAGCTGTTATTCCAAATGATGCAGTTGCAGTTTTTAGCAATGGTTCAATTTTATCATTTGGGTTTAAGTGTCCTCCCAAAAATCCACCTTCGCAGTAGGCTAGGGGATTGGTTGACGCTTTAAGTTGTCCTAAATATTCATATGTTCTAAGATGTAAGTTCCTAATCATTTCCAAATAATAATCTAACACTTCGTAAAAATTTTTATTTTCCTTTCTAGATTTTGCAAGTATCATTGGCAAATGCAAAGAAATTGCACCTATGTTGAATCGTCCAACAAATATAGGTTGGTCGTTTTCATCTGCGGGCTTCATGCCACCTTTTTCATACCAAGGAGATAAAAATGCTCTACAGCCCATTGGACTTATAGGTTTTTTGTATTTTTTATAAATGCTAGGGACATATCCTTCTCCGGTTAAGCTCAACCAGTCTGGGTACATTGTCTTTGACGAACAATCAATTCCGGCCAAAAATACATCATGGCAAGGTCCGTTCTCTCCATGTAATTGTTCATCGTACAAGAAAATTATCTTTGGAAAAAGTACTGGTTTTTTGCACTCTTGTTTGCCTTGCCCGTTTTTTCTTACTTCCAAAAGAGTTTTTGTGGCCATTTTGCCAAATAGGTCAGTGCTAAGTCCACAAGTAGTTGCAATAAATGGATAATCTCCTCTTGATGATGATACTGTGTTAAATTTATATTCCCATCCTTGGAATCCTTGTTTATATTCATATTGAACATCTTTTAATGCTTCGTTTTTGCATATTTCTTCGCTTAGTCCTAGGTCTTTGTATTTTTTATATTTTAAGTCATAGCTTTTTTGTGCGTATTTTGAAAGTATTTTGTCACATTCTGGAATAGTGAATCCTCCGTATTGTTGACTGGCTGCAGAAAGTACTATGTCGCCAATAACATCAAAGGCTGTGTCCAAAGTTTTTGGCTCATTGTACCATATGTTTCCCATTTCAAATCCACCACTTAAAACTTCTGCAACATTAAATAAACAACAATTCATAGTGTCTCTTCGGGCAGACATGTCGTGAATGTAAATGTAGCCATCATTTATTGCCTGTATTTCGTTTTTGTTCAAAAAAAACTTCTTATACAATTCTTTGTTTAATTGATTGAAAATCAAACTTCTTTTTGTGGAAACCAAAGAGCTGTCTAAGTTTGCGTTTTCCTTGTCTCCTATATACATTATTGATTGGCTCTTTTTATAAATATCGTCAAGCATTGCTACAAAGTCTTGTTTGTAATCTCTGTATTCTTTATAACTTTTTGCAACTTTTGGGAAATATTTTTCCAAAGCTTCTTCAACTATGCTGTGCATTGTTTTTATTGGAACTTGATTAATATTTAATTTTTTTACATTGCTGTTCACTCTGCGACAAATTTTATCTAAGTCTTGTTTGGAAAAATTTACAAGCACCCTTTCTGCCGATTTGGATATTGCTTTTACAACCTTATTTATGTTGTAATCTTCAAGGCTTCCATCCTTTTTTATGACTTGTACCATATATTGACCTCCCAATTCAAAATTACAACATATTGTATATTGGCTATAGTTAATAAACAATATATTGCGTTTATGGGAATAGGATAGCATATTGATAATTTTTAGCGCAACAAAAAAAACAATAAAAAAGCATTTTAAATTAAATAAAAATTCAAAATGCAAATTTTTAAAAAAAATGTTGTTATAAAAACAAAACAAAAAAAATTGAAAAAGTCAAAAAAATGTGGTATTTTTAAAAAGAGAGGATTAAAATATGTTAAATGAACAAGAAAGATTGCAAATATACAATAAAGCAACAAAGTTATGGGGATTAGTTGCTCAATATGATCAATGTGTAGAAGAGATGGGTGAGTTGATTGTGGCTATAAACAAATACAAAAGGAAAGTTCTGTATAAAGAATATAAAACAGACAATAAGATAGTGAAAAATTTAGTTGAGGAAATTGCAGATGTTAGTATTTGTTTGGAACAAATGAGATATTTTTTTAAAGATTATAAAATTGATGAAGTTATAGAAAGAAAGATGCAAAAATTTCTAGGGCAAATAGAGCAAATGGAAAAAGAAAAAAACAATTAAACATTGTATTTTTTTTCAAAGAACTTTATCAATATTCTTTGTGTAGTTTCGTTTTTGCAATAAGCAAGCCATCTAAGTTCTGCAATATTTTTATTAAACCCATTTAAATCTTGCTCGCAAATAATCTCTACTTTGTCATATTCATTGAGTTTGGTATATATTGGAGATTTTATTGGCGAATCGTTAATGTAAGCAAATTTACAACTAAACCCAATATCATTATGCAATTTAAAAGCAAAGTCTAGTACGGTGCTATTTGCGGGAATTTTTAATTTTTGGTTAGAGCGAGTGAGAACTGTAATGTAGTCGGTGACAATTTCGTTTGCTATTGTTTCATCTACAATTTCAATGTCGGAACCCATGGTGGTGCCGTTTTGAATTTTTATGTATTTTCGCTTTGTAACGCAGGTTATGTCAAATAAATTTCTAAGGTTGTCCTTTACAACCAAAAATGGATTGCCAAAAATATCGAAATCAAAATTTACAATTTTAAAGTAATTAGTGGAAAAATTTCTTTCAAAAAAATCATACAAAAGTTGCATGTGGTTTTTTGATTGTTTACTTTCGCTTAAAATTATGTATATGTTGTAAGAAGGAACTGCTATTAAGTTGCTTGCTTTTATTTTTTCAATGTTCTTTATTTCAAAGTGCGAACTTATGTTTTCAAACATTTCAAGTTGTGTTTTTTGTTCTAAAACAATATCGTGCAAAAAAACATCTAGTTTATAAGACTTAATATAGGAGTTTATTTCGCCAATTAACAAGTTTTTTATTTTTTGCATGTGCAAAGCAAGGCTTTTAAAGTGTTGACCGTAAAAATTAAAAAAACTTTTGCTTTTATCTAAAAAGCTTATCTTAAAACATTCGTTAGTTAAGTGTCTATAAAAATATTTGCTTTTTAATATTTTTGCAAGGGGAATAATCCATTTTTTTGTTTCATTTACTTTTGCTTCTTGTTTGTATTTTTGAAAAACCTCTATTGTTTGTAAATTGTTTAATCTGTCTGCAAATTTAATATAAAAACCAAATTTGTTTGACTTTCCATAAGATATCAATTTTTGATATGTTTTGTCTTCAATGGCAAGTTTTAAAAAATTATCAGGGTTTAAAAAGATGTCTTCATTGTTTGGCATAAAATTATCTTTGGTTATTGCCGTAACTGCGTCTACAATTTCGGCAATTTGATTATTAAAATTTTGTTTTATTTCTTCAATAGTTACACCACAGTCTTCAACCGTATCATGCAATAGAGCTGCAGAAATCACATCGGTATTAAAATTTAATTTTTCTAATATCATAGCAACTTCTACTGGGTGAAGAATGTAAGGTTCTCCACTTTTTCTATATTGATTTGCATGTTTTTGTTTGGCAAATTCATAGGCTTTTACCACATTGGATAATTCTAATGCGTTTTTTTGCTTTAGC
>CALWKJ010000052.1 GCA_944381225.1 uncultured Clostridia bacterium
TATTGTGTAAGTAGCAAATCTTTCTATTATATCTTGATTATCAAATTCTTCCAAATTAAATCCAGTTGCAAAAATTATTTTTTTACATTTTATTATTTGATTGTAATTTGTTCGTACGTAAATACCATCATCACTTTGTTGCATGCTTTCGTATCCAGTATTTTCAAATATTTTTTCTTGATTTTTTGAATTTTCTATTAACTGTTTTGTAAAAAGATATGGATTTAGTTCTGCACCTCCGTTTGGAGCATAAATTCCATATGCGATATTAAAATTAAACGGATTGTTGTTTTTTGTGAAAAATTCACATTTTAAACCGTTGTTTATCCTCAATTCATATTCCTTTTTCAAAAGTTTATATTCATTTTCTTTTGTTGTGTATAAAAAAGAAGGACGTTTAAAAAATTGGCAGTAATTCCCATGTTCTTTTATAAATTTTTCTATTTTTTCAACTGATTTTATACCCATTTTATAAATTTCTATAATTTCTTCTTTGGAAAACTCATTTTTTAATTTGCTGTAAAAGTCATCTAATTGATATTCTAAAATAGACGTTGCGCAAGATGTACAGCATTGTCCAATTCTACCTTTATCAATAAGCGTTACATCAAATTTTTTAGATAAATAATAGTTTAAAATTGCTCCACAAATTCCACCGCCAACTATTAAGATGTCAGTTTCTATGTCATTATTTAAATAGGGATATTGTTTAATTTTTTTAAATTCTTTACAAAAATAAGGATTACCTTTAACATATTGCATAATTTTTACCTCTATTCATTGTTGACATTAAAAAGATATTTTATAATGTGTTTTTAAAGTTGCATAAATGTTTTTTTAAAAAAGCAATTTATGTTATATTAATTTTAGAGGTTGTGAATCTATGAAAACTATAATTTTTGAAGGTAAAATATTTAAAATAGGAATGATACAATTTTTCAGTAAATTTACAAAAAAAGCATATCATTGGAAAATTTCTCCAGTTAAATTTTTAAAAATCAAAGAAGACTCGTTGCCGAATGAAAATTTTGTTAAAGTAAAAAATATTCTTTCTGGCATATGTGGTTCGGACATGACATTTTACACTTGCAAACAAGGTCCAAGCACTGCTTTTTTGCCTATGCCATGTTCTGAAATAACATATTTAGGGCATGAGACTATTGGACAAGTTATAGAAATTGGAAAAAATGTAACAAAATTTAAAGTTGGAGACAGAGTTACAATGCATAAGTACATGGCGTGTTGCGATTTAAAAGGTATAGACATACCATGTCAAAATTGCAAAAATGGAAACTACGCAATTTGTGAAAATTATGGAGAACCAAGTAAAATTAATCAAATATTGGGGGCTGGATTTGGTGATTATTACTATGCGCCACAAGATCAGTTATTGAAAGTTCCAAATGAAATAACAGACGATCAAGCAGTTTTAATTGAACCCTTTGCTGTAAGTTTGCACTCTGTGTTAAAATGTATTCCAAAAGAAAACGAAAATGTATTAGTTGTTGGTGCAGGAATGATTGGATTGGGAATAATACAGTTCATAAAGGTGTTTAGCCCTAAATGTCATCTTTATGTGATGGAAAAAAATAAAAACAAACACGAATTTGCAAAGAAACTCGGAGCAGATGAAATTTTAACCGGAGATAATTACGCAAGTGTTGCTAATGCTACACATGCCAAACTTTATCAAAAAGGAAAAAATAAAATGGTAATTGGTGGTTTTGATGTCATATATGATACTGTTGGTAAAGGTTCTTTGTTTAATGATACATTAAGATGGTTAAAGGCGCAAGGCACGCTTGTTAAAGTTGGATATCAAATGACTAAAACTAAATTCGACGAAACGCCAATTTGGTGGCAAGGACTTAACATTATTGGTTGCGACAGTCATGGCGTCGAATACTATAATGGAGAAAAAATAAGTACATTTGACATGGTTATACGATTAATGCAACAAGGAAAATTGATTACAGAAGGATTTATAACTCATAAATTTGACTTAAAAGATTATAAAAAAGCTTTTAAATTATTAATTGAAAATCAAAAAAATGCAATAAAAGTTGTATTAAAATGTAGTAATTAAAATTGACATTTTTGTAGCTTATTGCTAAATTGTATTAAAGGAGAAATATGCAAATTAATAATTTAAAAATAAATAATTTTATAACTGATGTTTTATAGTTTTCTTTTGTTGTTTAAGTGTTAGCACCACTTGAAAACTCAAGTGGTTTTTTATTATTTTTTTTAAAATCAATTCATAAATTAATTTTATATTAAGAGGTTAAGAATGGTAAGTAAAGTATATAAAAATATTGACATTTTAAAAAAGCAAGAATACATATTTAAAATAAAAGCAAAATTTTTAAAAGAGTTTTGCAAAAATTTGAATTTAATACCTGTAACTGCGCCGATTTTTGTAACTGAAAAATCGGGTTTGCAAGACAGATTATCGGGAGTGGAAAGACCTGTAAAATTTGATGTGAAAAAAACTGGAGAAACGCTTGAAGTTGTGCAATCGCTTGCTAAATGGAAAAGAATTGCCTTAAAAAAATATAATTTTCCAATGCATAAAGGACTTTGTGTAGATATGAAAGCAATTAGAAGAGATGATTGCTTAGACAACATTCATTCTATTTTTGTTGATCAGTGGGATTGGGAAAAAGTTATTAATAACGAAGATAGAAATTTAGAATATTTAAAGCAAACAGTAAAATTAATTGTTAAATCAATAGTCAAAACAAGCAAATATCTTCAAAAAATTGGTTTTAGAAAACAATTTAAGTTATCCAATGACGTTAAATTTATTACAAGTCAAGAGCTTTGCGATATGTTTCCAGATAAATCGCCAAAACAAAGAGAATATGAAATAGTTAAAAAATTCAAAACAGTTTTTATAATTGGAATAGGCGATTTGCTGAAAAACGGAGAAAGGCACGATTCTCGTTCTCCAGACTATGACGATTGGACTTTAAATGGAGATTTGTTCTTTTATCACGATATCAATGACATGGCACTTGAAGTTTCAAGCATGGGAATAAGGGTAAATAAATCAAAAATGGTTGAACAAATTGAAAAATTTGGCAATTTTAACGAGTTTAATCAAGAATATCATAAATTGATAAAAGAAAATAAATTGCCATTGACAATTGGTGGGGGAATTGGGCAAAGTAGAATTTGTCAACTTTTGTTAGAAAGAAAACACATAGGAGAAGTTCAGGTTTCATATTGGGACAAAGAAAATATAAAATATTCTCACAACAATTCAATAAATTTGCTATAAAATTAATTTTTATTGAATTTCAATAAAACTACAATATTATTAATTTATAAATGTTAATTTTAAAAAATTGAAACATTTTTTAAAATTAAAACATTTATTATCTCAGTGAAACAAGTTTTTGCTGTGTATTCTAATATTTTATTGATGTGTATTTACTGCATAAGCAAAACTTTGTTTTTGAAATGAATAAGCTATATTTAACAAATAAAAAAACTGAAAAAGATTAAACGGCCTTATCAGTTTCACTTGGCGGAAAGGACAGGAATATAAAAAGCTTGTTTTTTATATGTTTTTATAGTAAAAATTGCATAAAATTGTTTATTTTTTACCGATTTCGTTTAAAAAAACATATAAAATTTCACACAGTTTAAAAATTTGCACCCAAATTGCACCCATTAAAGACTGTTTAATTTTGATATAATTTCATCATCTGCTGAATGAAAAAGTTTCGCATATCTGTTTAATGTTTCTGTTGGAGTTGAATGTCCCATTCTTTTTGCAACCAACATAACATTAGCACCATTATTGATAAGCAATGAAGCATGAGAGTGTCTTAAATCATGTATTCTAATTATTGGTAAGTTTGCTTGCTGGCAATAATATCTAAATCTTCTGGTGTAAGTATTTTCTGCTAATGGTTTGTCGCCACCAAACAAGAACTCAGGAGAAATAGATTGTTTTTTTTTCCACTTTAAGTAATTTTTCAATTTTACAGCTAATTTGTTTGGCATTGAAATATCTCTATTGCTTGATGCATTTTTTGGTGTTGTTATTTTATAAGTAACGCCTTTTACTTTTCTTGTTAATGATTTTGTTATGTGTATGACATTATTGTTGAAATCTATATCTTCATCGGTAAGGGCAATTGTTTCGCCAATTCTTGTACCCATATAGTATAAAATAGAAAACAATGAATCATAAACAATATCATTTTTAACAACTTTTTCAAATTGTTGCCATTGCTCAAAATCAAAAAAAGACATTTCTGTTGTTTGATGAAGATTTCGTGTTTTTGGAAGCTTTAACAAAAGGTTAGGCAAGTCAAAAACTGATTCAACCCAATTTAAAAGGTTAATCATAAGACCTTTGATTATTTCAATGTATTTAGGTGATAGGGATTTATTTTTTAAAGTGCCAAGCCAATAAAAATAATCTAATTTTGTTAAGGAGGCAATATCTTTATTGTAAAAATACTCTTTTATGTAATTATTATATAGCGAGTTGAATGTATAAATTGAGCTTTCTTTTATTTCATTTTTTTTAAATTCAATAAACTGTTCGTATGCATCGTTTAATAATAAAATAGTAGTTTTATTTTTATTGCTATCTTTGTTTTCGTTTAAAAATTTATTCATTCCATTTTCGGCATCTTTTTTTGTTTTAAAACCTGATAATCTTTTATAAACAACTTTTCCATTTTCAATAAATCGAAATCTGACGGTCCAATTTCCAGAACCTATTGTTGTTTTATTACAGTTTGGACAAGTCTTTTGCATTGTTTCGGTTTTACAATTTGGACATTTTCTTTTGCCTCTTTGAGAATATTCTGCCATTTTTTACTCCTTTAATAAAAATCACAAACCTACACAGTTTGCGATTTTGAATTTATAAAACGTTATAATCAGTAGTTAAATCTTCAATACAAACAATGTCATTGTTTTTTGTCAGGTTTTGGAGGTAACTTTATTTGTTTTATAAGTTGTAAAATTTTCTCGTTGTCTGAATTTATTTTGTCTATTGTTTCTTTGATTTGTATACTTGAAGCTTGCTCTGTTGTATTATCTTGTTGATTTTCCAATCTTTGGCGTTCTCTAAATCTGATTCTTTCTTCGTTTCTTATTTGGTCATTATGTTTTGC
Source organism: uncultured Clostridia bacterium (assembly GCA_944381225.1). GTDB lineage: Bacteria > Bacillota > Clostridia > Christensenellales > UBA1242 > UBA5893. The sequence continues at coordinate 5,142 of CALWKJ010000052.1, forward strand.
AATGCGATATAATTCTTTATATGGTGCAAGAATTAAATTTTGTTTTGATTTTATAAAAATATAAACAATACCAATAATAACTGTGCATAATGCAAATAAAATTGGTATAAACGGAATCATTGTCGATATGGTGATAAAAGTAAGCAAAAAACAAACTAAAATAGTCCACCTAAAAATTGTTCGACTTGTTTTAAATTCGTTTTCCTTTTTGTCTAATAAATATTTTGCTTCATCTGTTTCGGGATGTTCATAAAGTGTTACTGCTTTTATTGGTTCATCTATACCATGCATTGTTGACATATAAATCTCCTTTTTATAAACTTCTTCTTATTTCAATTGCTTTGCCTATAATTCTTACAGGTAAAGATAATATTTCTTCGTTGCTAAAAAACATAGTTTCAAAATCAGAATTGTTTGGAATTAGCATTATGCCTGATTCCATTTTTTTTATTTTTTTCACTGTTGCATCATAGCCATTGACCATTATAACGCAAGTGTCTCCGTTTTCTGCATCTTCTTGTTGTCTAACTATTAGTATGTCTCCATTTTTAATATCTGGAAGCATAGAATCACCCTTTACCTTTAATGCAAAAAATTCTCCTGTTGATGCAAGTTTTGGAGTTATTTCTTCATAACCTAATACATCTTCTACTGCTTCAATCGGAATTCCAGCAGGAATAACACCAAGAACAGGAATTTTTACTCCTTGTGATTTTTTATCGTTGCCTAGAAGATAATCTATAGAGCAATTAAAAAAATTTGCAAGTTTTGTTAAAATTTGAATATCTGGTTCACTTGCTCCAACTTCATACATTGATATTGTTGAACGAGCGACACCAATTTTTTCAGCAAGTTTATCTTGTGTTATTTTATTTAATTTTCTTAATTCTTTTAGTTTCATAACAACTCCTAGTTTCATTATGTCAAAAATATTGACATTTTGCAATATTTTTTAAAAAATTATTGACAAAATAGTTGACAATTATAAAAATGTTGCATATTATATTGTCAAGATACTTGTCATAAGGATAATAAATGAAGTTTGTAAAACTTAGAAAAGTCAGAGGATTTGACAATCAGTTGAAATTAGCTAATGAATTAAAGATTTCTAGAACTACTATTTCAATGTGGGAAAAGGGGAAGAGTTATCCATCAATTCCAACAATTTATAAGCTGGCTAAAATTTTAAAAGTTACACCAGAAGAAGTTTTTAAATCTTTTGAAGTAAAGGAGGACATTTATGAGCAATAAAGAAAAGTTGTCAATAGTTTTAAAACCATATCTAAAAGCAAAAGACATAATGCAACTATTGGAATGTGGAAGAAATACAGCATTGGATGTTATTAAAGTTGTTAAACAAAAATTCCCTGATAGATTGTGTATTTATGGTTGTGAGATTAGAACATGCGATTTCTTTGCTGTTTATGAATTAAAACTTGAAGATTTCATAAGAAGTGCAGAATTGGAAGAAACTTATTTAAACAAAAGTGAGGTAAAAGCATGAAGTTAACCGAAATATTTAATTTGTTGATAGATACAAGAGACCATATAGAACATGAAAACGAGGAGTTTATATGTAGTTGCTGTATTGACACAATAAACAATTTAAACAGTGCAATAGATTCATTGGCAGAAATAATCAATCCTACACAAAAGGAGATTTGCAATGAAAGGTAAGAATAAAAAACAGTACATATTGTTTTCAAAAAATGGTGAGTACTTTTTTACTAATTTAAAAAAGGCTGAAGAATGTAAAAAAATTCATGGTGGATATATATCTTCGGGGAAGATGTATAGCACACAAGAAATTGTAAAAGGCACGCCAGATAAATTTATGGTGGAAACTACCATTGCATAAGCAAAAAGTGTCAATGTGTGAAAATGGCAATTGTGCCAGGCGTTCCGACATATG
>CALWKJ010000053.1 GCA_944381225.1 uncultured Clostridia bacterium
TGCGGGAGTGGCTCAGTGGTAGAGCGTTGCCTTGCCAAGGCAAATGTCGCGAGTTCGAATCTCGTCTTCCGCTCCATTTTTTTTAAAAATGGTGCCATCGCCAAGTGGTAAGGCCAAGGTCTGCAAAACCTTTACTCCCCAGTTCAAATCTGGGTGGCACCTCCATCTTGCCGAGGTGGCGGAATAGGCAGACGCAAGGGACTTAAAATCCCTCGAGGGAAACTTCGTACCGGTTCAAGTCCGGTCCCCGGCACCAAGAGAACCCATTGTGGTTCTTTTATTTATTTCAATAATTTACTATACTTATGGTTGTGTATTTTCTTTTACAAAACATTAAAAACATGTATAATATATTTGAGGTGAAAAATGACAGATATTGAAATTGCAAGAAATACTAAATTATACAACATAAAAAAGATTGTAAAAAAATTAAAATACAAAGAAGAATTTATTCCATATGGGAAATATAAAGCAAAACTTCCCATTAAATATGGCAATAAGCAAGGAAAACTAATTTTAGTTACTGCCATAAATCCAACAAAATACGGAATAGGTAAAACCACAGTTTCGATTGGACTTGCAGATGCTCTCAATTTAATTGGGAAAAACTGCTGTTTAGCTCTAAGAGAACCATCATTGGGACCAGTTTTTGGAATTAAAGGTGGAGCAACTGGTGGAGGGTATAGTCAAATAGCTCCAATGGACGATATTAACTTGCATTTTAATGGTGATTTTCATGCAATTACTTCGGCAAATAATTTGCTGTGCAGTTTAATAGACAATCATATTTATCAAGGAAACGAACTTAATATTGATGAAAAACACATATTGTTTCACAGATGTCTAGACTTAAATGATAGAGCACTTAGAGAAGTGACAGTGGCTCAAGGCAGTGGAAATGGCGTAGAAAGAAAAGACTTTTTTACAATTACAGCAGCAAGCGAAATTATGGCAATTATGTGTCTTTCTAATGATTTTGATGAATTAAAAGAAAAGTTGGGAAATATCTCAGTGGCATATGATAAATTGGGCAAAGTTATTTATGCCAGGGATTTAAAAGCACAAGAAAGCATGGCAATTCTTTTAAAAGACGCGTTTATGCCAAATCTTGTTCAAACTTTAAACCATACGCCGGCCATTGTTCATTGTGGACCTTTTGCAAATATTGCACACGGTTGTAATAGTATTGTTGCAACAAAAATGGCGTTATCGTATTCTAATTATGTTGTTACAGAAGCTGGCTTTGGAGCTGATTTGGGTGCAGAAAAATTTTTTGATGTAAAGTGTAGAATGGCTAATTTAAAACCAGATGCAGTTGTTATAGTTGCAACAATTAAGGCTTTAAAATTGCATGGTGGAGTTGAAGAAAGTAATTTGGATAAAGAAAATGTGGAAGCAGTTATAAATGGTATGCAAAATTTGTTTGCTCACATTGACACTATTTATAATAAGTTTAAATTAAATCCAATTATAACATTAAATAAATACAGCACAGATACTCAAGACGAAATTAATGCTGTTATAAAAGAATTAGAAAAAATTTATGTAAAGTGCATAGTAAATGATGTTTGGGGAAAAGGTGGCGAAGGAGCAATTGAGCTTGCAAAGCAAGTTGTAAAAGTTTGCGACTTAAACAACAATTCATTTACGTATGTTTATGATTTAAATAGTTCTATAAAATCAAAAATCAACGCAGTAGCTAAAAATGTATATGGCGCTAAAGGCGTCAAATATACAGATGCTGCAGAGGAAACAATAAAAAAATTAAATAAATTGCATTTAAACAAATTGCCAATAGTTATAGCAAAAACACAGTATAGTTTAAGTGATGATCCTAAATTAATAAATAGACCTAAAGATTTTTATATTACAGTAAGAGATTTAGAAGCTAAAACGGGGGCTGGCTTTATAGTTGTTTTGGCTGGTAAAATGTTGCTGATGCCAGGACTGAGCAAAGTTCCAAACGCAGTTAATATGAAAATAGACAAAAATTATATTATTGATGGATTATTTTAAAATTTTATAAAAAATAAAACGCACAAAATGTTTTGTGCGTTTTTAATTTAATTAAATTTGTTCTTGTTCTTGCTCTTGTTCTTGCTCTGGAACTTCAAAATTTGCGAACGAAAAACTTATATAAGCCTTACCATCAATGTTTTGAGGTAAATTTAATTCATAATCAACCGTAGTCAATTCATTTTCATTTAATTTTATTTCAATATAAGTTTGAGAACTGACGTCTATGGTTAAATTTTCATCTTCAACAATAGTATCGTATGAGTAAGTTAAGTTAACTTCACAATATATTGTAGTATTTTTATTTAGAGCCATTGTAATATTTTCAATATCTAAAGTGTTTGCTTCGGTAATATCATTGTTTAAAACTTCTTTTAATGCGTTATAAGAACTGCCAAGCTTTACGTTTGCTTTTACATTAGAAATATTTAATTCTGTTTCATAATCTTCTGTAATTGTTAGTTGCGTGGGCGAAACTAATTCCAAATCTGGACAAGTAAAAATTGCTGTATATGTTCCACTTGTATCTGCGTTTACTGTAAAATTGTATTCACTTTCATAAGATACAATAACATTTTCTTTCATCCAAGCCATAAAAGATGAATTGTTTTTTGGAGTCGCAACAATTGAACATTCTTCTCCTTCTTCGTAAGTGTCAGAACCACTTGCGAATCCGTAATTTGAGTACCATACATTAACATTTACTGAATAACTTTGTGGTTTTTCATTACATGCCAAAAGTAGTGGGCACACAAAGGCAACAAGTATTGTACAAAGAACAAATTTTAAATATTTTTTCATTAAAACTCCTAACAATAATCTATCATTATTGCTTATTTATGTCAATTAATGTTTGCACAAAAACGCAATATATTACAAAAATTTAAAAATTATTCATGAGTATTTTTTTTGCTGTTGCATAGAATACATTGACTATTGAGGAGTAATTATGTGGGAGTTTGGAATTTCTATAGATAAAAACAAAAAGTCTATAATTGAATTTGTATTTAAAAAAATGCAAGAATATGTTAAAACTTATGATGGTGTTGCAACTATGCAAGAATTTCCAAACAAAGTAAGTATATTAATTGCTTGTAACGATTATGAAAAAAATAGAATGATTCTTCATTTGCAAGAATTGCTTAGTGAGTGTATATGCTATCATTATAAAAAAAATTTTTTAATTAAAAACTTAAATATAAAAATTGGTGATGAAATGTCTAAAAAAGCCTTTATAACAGCGTTGCTTTTTTTTGACAAAGAAACAGATAAATATATTGTTAATAAATATTTAAATATTGATAAAAAAATAGATATAGATGGTTTTTTTAATTTTAAATTGCAAACTTTAAAAAATAAATGGAAAGAGCTTATTGAGATAGCCAACAAAAACGACATTTATTTATATTCATATGAAACATTTTTAGAATTGGTAAAGTTTTTGGTTGACAATATTGAAACAAAAAGTGATGTTATAAATATAATGTCAAGTGATGACACATACGACATTTATGATTTTAAATTTCAAAAAATTGAAAATATAGAAAATTATGACAATAAAGCTGAAAATCTTTTGGGGGCGTTAATTGCTTTGTGCCCAAAAAATATAAATATATACTGCAGTGAAATTTTACCAAACAACTTAAAAGATTTAATATGCAAACTATTTGAAAAAAGAGTTAGATTTATTTCAAAAGCAACTTTAAATTAAAAATATTTGGCATTGACAATTATATATATGTATGTTATCATATAAACAATAGTAAGTGGGTGGTTTATGAGATATATATATGATGAAGAATTAAATGTTTTGTGGGATGATTACAGCGATATAATGAATAGAGTAGGATTGGAATCAATGCTAACAAGTAGGTATTCTGAATTAAAAAATAAATTTGCTTTAAAATACAAGCAAGTTTATTATCAAGTTAAACTTGCAAATATGTGGAAACCTGAAAATGTAATGAAATATAATCTGCTAAAATTAAGAAGACTTTTTGCAATTTGGCAGGAAAACAATATTATATTAATTGAAGGTGGAATAGAGTATTCAATTAATGATAAATACAAAAAATTTCCAAAATACAACAAACAAAATCCTATTGTTTATCCAACAGAAAAAACCATAAATAAATTTAGAGTAAAAGCTTTAGTTAAGTACGCAGAGGAAAATGGCTTTAAAGATTTAAGGGCACTGAGAGGAAGTTTAATTAAAAATTTGGGATTAAGTAATGAAAGGGCAAATTTTTTAATAAAATTATATGCAAAAATGCAATCAAAGCGAGAACTAAATAATTATTCAGAACAAAGTGATTTTATTAACAAATAATTATAAAATTTTGTTGACATAGGTAATTAAAAGTGGTATTATGTGCAATGTAAAGCAGAAGAATGTCTTCTCACCAACCAAGTTTACTTAGGTTGAGTAAAACATTATAAATTAATATTGTTTTATTTGGGTGAAGACTGTGCTGTTTTCACTCATTTTTATTCAAGGAGGATATAACTATTTTTAAGGAACTTCTAATAAATGACCAAATAAACACAAACGAGGTGAGATTAATTGGTCAAAATGGCGAGCAACATGGAATTGTAAGTTTAAAAACTGCAATGGAAATTGCGTCTAATGCAGGATTGGATTTAGTATTAATGTCTAGTTCTTCAAATCCATATGTTTGCAAAATTATGAATTATGGAAAATATAAATTTGACGCAATAAAAAAAGATAAAGAACTTAGAAAAAATCAAAAAATTTCAAATTTAAAAGAGATTCAACTTTCTTTGACAATTGATACTCATGATATGGAAGTAAAAGCAAAACATGGAGCGAGATTTTTAAAAGACGGTGACAAAGTTAAGGTTGTATTAAGAATGAAAGGACGTCAACAAGCCTATGCTAAAAACGCAATTGAAGTTGTAAAATCTTTTTACAAAATGCTTGAAAGTCTTGGCACTTATGACAAAGAGCCAGAAATTGTTGGAAGGAATATTATAATGATTATATCACCTAAAAAATAACTTATAAGGAGAAATAGTATGCCAAAATTAAAATCACATAGTGGAGCAAAGAAAAGATTTAAAGTTAGTAAATCTGGGAATGTTAAATTTGCAAAGGCAAACAGAGGACATTTCTTAGCAAAAAAAGCACAAGGAAGAAAAAGAAAATTAAGAAAGGGCGGATATCTTTCTGGTAAACAAGCAGCAAATGTTAGAAAGATGATAAATGCATAAGGAGTAATATATGAGAATTAAAAGATCGGTTAATGCTTTAAAGAAAAGAAGAGCTATATTAAAGCAAGCAAAAGGGTATAGAGGCTCAAAGTCAAAATTGTATAGAGTTGCACGTCAAGCAGTTATGAAAAGTGGACAATATGCTTATATTGGCAGAAAATTAAAGAAAAGAAATTTTCGTTCTTTGTGGATAACAAGAATAAATGCTGCATGCAGATTAAATGATATTTCATATAGTCAATTTATGCATGGCTTAAAAGTTTCTGGAATGAACTTAAACAGAAAAATTTTAGCTGGTATGGCAGTAAATGATGTTCAAGGTTTTGCATCCTTAGTTGAAACGGCAAAAAAAGCAATTTAATAAAAAACAAATCTAGCAGATTTGTTTTTTTGTGTGTTGTTTAAAAGTTTGATTTTTAAGGTTTTATGTGTATAATATACACATGATTACTTCGTCAAAAAATGAATATATAAAACAGTTAAAAAAATTAAAACAAGAAAAAGATGTTTTGTGCTTAGATAGTCCTAAATTAATTGATGAAGCTATAAAAAGCAAATTAGAAATTTTATGCTTATTAAAAACGGACAAAATTTCAAGGCAATATACAAATAATGATATTATTGTTGCAAGCAATGTATTAAATTCTTTTTCAAACACAAAAACATCTCAACAAGTTGTTGCGTTAATTAAGCTAAAAAAACAAGCACTAAGGCCTCCAAATAGCAATTTTTTAGTTTTAGATACAATTCAAGATCCTGGAAATGTTGGAACTTTAATAAGGTCTGCTGTTGGAGCAAATTTTTTAGATATCTATTTAATTAATTGTGCAAGTGTTTCGCTGGATAAAACAATAAGGAGCACTATGGGTGCCATATTTAAGTGTAATGTTTTTGAAGTTGACAACACATTTGTTGAAACGTTGAAAAACTGGAATAAAAATTTATATATAACAGACATGAATGGAAAAAATTTATACCAGAATATTTTCAAAGAGCCAATTGGGCTTGTTATTGGAAATGAGGGGCATGGCGTGAGTAGTGAAATTAAAAATATTTCAACCGGCTCAATTTCTTTGCCTATGCAAAATAATTTAGAAAGTTTAAATGCTGGTGTAAGTGGAAGTATAATAATGTATCACCTAGCATATGTAAATGGAGGGAAAAATGTCAGGTCATAGCAAGTGGAATAATATAAAAAGAACAAAAGAAAAGTCAGATGCACAAAGAGGTAAAATTTTTACAAAAATTGGTCGCGAAATTGCCGTTGTAGTTAAACAAGGTGGAAGTGACCCTAATGTAAACAGCAAACTTAAAGATGTAATTGCAAAAGCAAAACAAAATAATATGCCAAATGACTCAATTGAAAGGTCAATAAAAAAGGCCGCAGGTGAGATGTCAGGTGTAAATTACGAGTCAATAACATATGAGGGTTACGGAGTAGGTGGCTCGGCTGTTATTGTAGAATGTTTAACTGACAATAAAAACAGAACTGCAGGAGATATTAGGCATGCTTTTGACAAACATGGAGGCAGTTTGGGTTCTACAGGTTGCGTAAACTATTTATTTAACAGAAAAGGTCAAATTATAATTGAAAAGACAAATGCAACAGATTCAGATGTAGTTATGATTGACAGTTTGTAAAGTGGTGCAGAAGTTTTTATTGAAGGCGATGCCGTTTTTGAAGTTTATTCAAAGCCTGAGAATTTAAATCAAGTAAAAAGCTTGCTAGAAAGCAAAGGCTACAAAATT
>CALWKJ010000054.1 GCA_944381225.1 uncultured Clostridia bacterium
TCAACTTGTGTTTCTCCTTGTTCAGGATGACCACCTGGAACAGTCCACGTTTTGCCACCTTTCACAATAAGTAATTGATTTTTATCATTAAAAATATATCCACTGACTTGTGTATATGTTTCCCCTTTTAACTCAAAATTATCAATCCAACACAATTTACAATTTTCAGATAAAATTTCATAATTTTTCATACATTTCTCCTAAGTTATATTTGTAAAGATGTTATTAAAATTTACAGTAGTATTGGCTTAATGTTGCATTTGATTTTTAACTATAGCTCCTTTAAAGATGAAATTTTAGCATTCTTAAACAATGCGTCAAAATCATTTAAACAATCAATGGCATTTGCTAGTTTAATTAAAGAAGTTAAAGATATTTCGCCTGTTTCTTCAAATCTTCTAATGCTTGCATAAGAAACACCAGACCTAACAGACAAATCTTTTTGTGAAAGTTTTAATTCTTTTCTTCTCTTTTTAAATCTTTCAACTAAATCATTTGTCGTTTTGCTTTCTGTTGGAACGGAAACAAAATCATTTATATCATACATTTCTTTCATAATGCTCATATTTTAACAATTTTATTCGATATTGTCAACTAATTGCTCATATATTATCAATTACAATTAACAATTAATTATTCTTTTTATAAAAAGTTTTAATTAAATTGATACTTTGTTCGAATTTTTTACACGAACTTATATTTTTTAGAATTGTTTGCATATCATTATCAAATGTTATTAAATTATCGTAATCGTCATTATAATATAGTGCACGAATTATTTCATAGTCTAAAAAGTTATTAGGTTTAATTTTGGCAGTTTTTATATATAAGGATTTTATAGTTCTCTCTAGCCAATATTCTTCAAAGTCATTTTTCATATTTGAATCTACAAAATAAATAGAGTCTTTTATCTTTGACAATAAATATTCTTCAATATCTTCAATTTTACAACCATTAAAAATTTCATTGCCATTTTTAACTTCGTCCAAAATAAGTTTGCAAACACTTAAATAACTACTATCATATTCAATCTCATCATTTAGCTTGTCTTTTATTAGCTTCTTAGCTATATTTCTAAAATATTTAATTAACTTGTAATATGCGTATTTATCTTTATTCTCAAATAATTGTTTTGCTTTTTTAAGTAACTCATAATAATAAGTCATTAAATTGGCAGTAGTAATAAGTAACATATTACGAATAACACTTGCTGTATATTTATTTTCATTTAATAAGTTTGTTAAATTTATTTTTATAATTTTAAAAATGTGTTTATCAATTTCTTTTTGAATGATTTCAAAATGCTTTCTAAAATATTGTTTTTCTTTTGACATACCTCGTTCATAATTATCAATGAAGATGGTGGCAGTAGTGTAAGCATAACAAATTATAAAAAATGAGATATTTTTATATGTTTGCGATATAACTTCTTCACCATAGATATGTAATAGTTGATTATAAAACTCTTCACTATTCAAGTGCTTTTGTTTAAGTAATTCATATTGCTTATTAATATTATCTGTTGCTTCTTTAACTATTTTATTTGAGTAAATATATTTTAAAACTTTCAATTTGTCTTGAAGATTAAATTCTTTTGAGTTTAATATCTCAAAAATTGTATAAATTGAGCAACAACATTTATTTTCTTTTATAAAATTTTGCAATTTATTTTTATCTAATTTTTCATCGTTTTCTATACCAGCTATTCTATACATCGTATTTGTATCTAAAATAATCATTATTTATCTCCATATTATTATTATAACATACATTTAAACTTTTGGTATTGCTGCTACAAATTTTTGCAAGAAAAATGCAAAATTTTTGCAAATGGGGTGTTTTGTGTTGTATTTTATCTCGTTTGTATTGTATAATATCGTTTGATAAGGTCAAGTGGTTAAAATGCCGATAAATAAAGGGGTTAAGGGTTTTTGGATATGGTATTTTATGATAAAATATGATATGAAAAGTTGAACTCGCGACATTTTTAGGTCGCCCCTTCGGAACCATCAGTTCGGGTTCAAATCCTGACGGGAGCACCATAAAACCATTTATTTTACGCAAGCTTTGCTTAAAAATAAAGGGATTCAGCAGTTGCCGAGCCGTTTACAGCGAACACTATGCAAGTCAAGAAATGACTTGCTTATTTTTTGTCTTCGCAAGGTTTTTTTAGTTTACGCAAGGTTCTGTAACGCAGGTTCTTATTTATGGCAAAAAAATAACCCCTAAAAAAAGATAAAAATCTTAATTTAGGGGTTCGAATTTTCCATTTTTTTATACTAATGTTTTATTACATTGTTGTAGAGTTTTTAAGTTTGGATAGTCGCGGTGGATAAACTTTTTCTGCACCAGTTTGATAACATTTCATAAGGTGATATTATTTAATTTCCCAAACTTTTTTTGATGCTTCTATTTGTTGGCTAAATGTAATACCTTTACACCATTTAATATAATTTGCTAAATCGTTTAAATCCACAAACAATCTTTCTTCTGTTTCTCATTCGCCTTTAAAAGGTAAAATATCTTTTACTTTTGCAGTATACCTAAGCTGATAATAAGTTTCACCATTTTCAACAACTTCAACTGCACCTAAATATTTAATGTCTTTTATTGTTACACTTGCCTCTTCCATAATCTCTCTCTCAAGTTTTTCAACTTGTGTTTCTCCTTGTTCAGGATGACCACCTGGAACAGTCCACGTTTTGCCACCTTTCACAATAAGTAATTGGTTTTTATCATTAAAAATATATCCACTGACTTGTGTATGTTTTTCCCCTTTTTACTCAAAATTATCAATCCAACACAATTTACAATTTTCAGATAAAATTTCATAATTTTTCATACATTTCTCCTACTCATATTTATAAAGTTTCTATATAAATATAATCTAAAACTTATATAACCTTCGCCATTTCTCTTTCTGTTAGGAAAAAAATTATATCATACACATTTTTCATAATAATCATATTTTCACAAGTTTATTCTGTTTTGTTAAAAAATTGCTCATATATTATCAATTTTGTTATCATTTAATAAGATTTTTATAAAATTAAAATATAACAATGCGTAAAAAATAAACAAAAAATTCTAAATAAAAACTTTTTAAACAAAGCCTTTATATGTCTTGTTATGTTTTTTATTAAAGTATTATATTAATATTTGAATAATAAAACAAAATATTATAAAAATCATCTGGTATATTACATAAAAACATTTCAAATTTTTCAAAAGTTGACAAATTATTAAAATACGGATAAATATATTGAGGCATATATTTCTTAACTAAAAATTTATATTTTCCTTCACTGCATTCATACCTCGGTGTTTGATAGATCATTGAATTTCTTGCCTTTGCAACATAATTGTTTAAATCATTTAAAATTGCAATTTCTTTTGGATTAAATTCGCTGTTATTTTGTAATTGTAAATACTTTTCTTTTACAAATAGAAAGAGTTCATCACTTTTAACAATACTTTTATAATAACTTTCCATATCGAATTTTATACTATCGTCAATATAAACATATCCCTCATGTGTACAAATGGAAAAAATTAATTTTTTGTTTTTATACAATGTTAGGTTTTCAAAATTATTTTCTTCTGATATAGGAATAAAATCTTCTAATGTTGCAATGTTTAAAAAATAATCTTTTATTTTGTTGGTTATATCAAAATAATAAACACGACCTTCCATATTCCAAAAATCAACAGTTCTAATTATTCTTTTAGAATCAAAATTAAATAGTGGCAATTCCATTTTGTTACCATAATTGCCTATTAAGAAAGAAATTTCGTCACATATATTAAACAAAAAATCAATAATTTTTCTTTTAACAAATTTTGTTTGTCCTAATAATTTACTATTATACATACTTTTCTCCATTAATGATTATAACATATTACAGCTTTTGTTTTTTATATTTTTAACATTAACAAAATAATGTTGGCAAAATTTGTTCGTTACGAAATGACTATATCTTTTTATTGTTAAATTTCTTTGATTAAAAGTCATTTAGTTTAAATTAAGTAATTGTACAAAATATAAACCATATATATGTATTACTATTCCTTGTTAATTTCTATTACTTATATAAGTTAAATTAGCTAAAATTTTTTTGCAAAAAATAAACTAATTACATTTATTTTTAATTCTAGTGTATGTTATATTTTTTTGACTATTTAAGTTTAGCAACAACAAAAAAGGCAAACAACTTTTTTGTTATTTGCCTACTTTTGAATATATTTTATTAAACAACCATCTATTATCGAATTATATTACTCTTGATTATTTTGAATAACCTTATAGTTTGTTGTAGATCCCTCAACCAATACAGAAACATAACCGTCTGCAACAAAATCTACTTTTGGATTTTCTGCTAAATTGTCTGATGGATTAAAATCAACAAAAGTTCCACCGTAAACATTTATTACAGCTGTACCGTTTTTACCATTTGCATCTAATAGATTTAATAGATATCGACTGTCATCATATTGCGATTTTTGATCTAATGAAAATTTACCACCATAAATATCAGCAACACCTTTGTTTACATAAACAGTGTGCATGTTACCAACAAATTCACCATCTTTAATATTTAATTTGCCGTTATCCCATACACTAACGCAATAAACATCATCTTTTAGTGCAACCATCTTTCCATTGCCCTCTATTGTTAAATCACCGTTTTCAAAAACCGAAATCATTGATGTTGCGCCTGAAGAATTGGTACTACTCCAAGTCCAAATTGCTTCTGAATTATAAATTTTGTTGCCATTTAAATCCAACGTTAATTTTCTATTGATATTTAATTGATTTTCAATATCAATGTCATTTTTTAATTTAATTGTTTCTTTATCTCCATTAATAGCTTCGACCAACTCATTATACGATGAGACTTCGACGATATTACTTGGTGTTGGCTCACCTCCGCATGCCGTAAGAAAGAAAGTAAAAGAAATAAGCATTATAAATGCAATTCCTATAGCTAAAAGACTTTTTGTTTTTGTTAAATTTTTTTCCATAATCCCTCCCTTAATTTTATTATCATTTTTAATATAATAATATTATTGTAGTTTGTCAAATAATATTCATTGTTTAATTGTTACCATTTATTTGTTTTTTTCCATTGCATTGGGTGGGGTTGTGCATTTATATTTTTAATTACACCAAAAAATAAAAATTTAAATTTTGTTGTTTTATTATACGTAAAATACTTTTATTTTTAGTATCTACTATTAATTTATTCTTTTTCAAAATAATCTTGGTATTTTTCACTATCATTTAATGATTCCATATAAACTTGGTCATATAACTCTATAATGTGAAATGGATCATTTACCACAATTTTGCCATCATCTACAAAAACATCTACACTTACATCATATGGAAAATCTAATTCCTTCATATTAATGCGTCTTTTTGCACTACCAAATAAACTTAATGCCATTTCCTCATAACTATATGTATCACTGTGTCTTTCCCTTAACATATTACAAATATAACGCAAATCTTTATAGTCTTTAGACGACTTTATCCCCACTTTTGTAATTTTACTGTTGTCAGCCTCTGATATTTTTTCAATTGTATTTATTATATTATATTTATCAATAACTCCACATATTCTAAGGTCTTCATCTGCAAGTTTAACCCCTAGCCCATGTCCTAAATCCAAATACCTTACCTTATATTTTTCTATTGCTTTTGAATTTAAAAACTTTAGTTCGTCTTTGCTAATATTTGCTTCTCCATAATTATTTTCGCAACGCGTTTTCAATTCGCCTAATTTTTTAAATAATTTTTTATGTTTTGGTTTAAATTCATTCAATGATTCTTTTAAGTCAAAAAGTATTTGCTCAATATTTTGTGAGTCATCTATTTTTGCTATAAAGTTTAACAATCTTTTTTTCATTTCAAAATTTTTATTTTTATCCTTACTCATTAAAATTTTACTTTCAACAATTATATTGCAATATTTAATATTCAAAGTCAATAGTGGGTTCTATAATAAATAAATTATAAGAAATTAATTAGAATACAATTAAGGTAAATAAACCTACTATTTATAATTTCCTAATAACTAAATAGATAAAATTTTATAATTTATCAAAATTACATTATTAATAACAAAATACTACAAGTTTTCTCTTTTATTGATGAATTTTTATTAAATTTCATTCAAATATATTTTTGTTGATAATTTATCAATCGAAATGTAATTAAATTTATACTGCTACAAATTTTCGCAGAAAAAATGCAAGATTTTTGCAATGGCGTGTTTTATGTTGTATTTTTTCGTGTTTGTATTGTATAATATTGTTTGATAAGATGAAGTGGCGAAAATGCTGACAAATAAAGGGATTAAGAGATTTTTGATATGATATTTTATGATAAAATATGATACGAAAAGTCGAACTCGCAATAATTGGCTTTAATTTCTTCGGAACACATATTTTGGGGTTCGATGATCCCCATAAAAAAATTATATAAATATAAATCTTCGTCGCTCACATATAAAATTGTGTAAACACATTTTATTTTTCGACTCCTAGATTTATCATTTTTGCTCCCATGGTGAAATGGATATCACAATCGACTTCGGATCGATTTTCGAGGGTTCGAATCCTTCTGGGAGCACCATTAAACCTTTTATTTTAAAGGCATCTAGCGATTTTTGACTTCGCTAGATTTTTTTTAGTTTACGCAAGGTTCTGCAACGCAGGTTCTTATTTACAACAAAAAAATAACCCACAAATCAAGACTTAAATCTCAACTTGTGGGTTCAAATTTTTTCAATTAAAATTGTTTATTT
>CALWKJ010000055.1 GCA_944381225.1 uncultured Clostridia bacterium
GTGGGCTTATGAACTTTTTAATACTTTTGCCATTGTTAGGTGCAAATTTGGCAGTCTTTAACTTTTTACCAATTCCTGCACTTGATGGTTCGCATGCACTATTTACATTTTTAGAATGGATTTTTGGCAAGCCTGTAGTAAGTAGAAAAATAGAAAATTATATTCATTTTTATGGACTTTTAGTTTTGCTTTTATTTGTTATAATAGTTGATATAGTTCACATAGCTTTGGTAGGATTGTAATATGTTAATATTGGATAAAATAAACAAAGAGTTTAATTATAAATACGATTTTTTAAGAGTGTTACATGTTGAATATAACACTCTTTTATCGTGTTGTGATATATGTTTTTTGTATCCGGAAAATAAAAATATCACTGATGAAGATAAAGAAAAAATAATTGAATTTGTAAACAGTGAATTTAAATTAAATTGTACAGTAAAAATAAAATTTAAAAAAAGTTATTTGGATGAAAACTTAATTAAAAAGAATCTTATATCATATTTAAAAAAAAGTAATGCTTCAATGTTTGCATATCTTAATGATGAAGATATTTTAATATCGGTAAAAGATACAAATGTAAATATTAATTTTACATTAGCAAAAGAGTTATATGACTATTTTGTTTTTAACAATTTAAAAGAAAACATTTTAAAATTTTTAAATGACAATTTTATTGCAAATTTTTTTATAGATTTAAAAGAAAATAACAACATACCAATAAACGAAAACGACCTTTATCAAAGAAGCGAAAAAATAATTGAAAATTTGCCACAGCAAAAAAAAGTTAAACGATATAAAGTTTATAACGTTGAAAAAATTATAGGAGCAGAAATAGAGCCAATGCCAGAGTACATATGTAATCAGCCAGAAGAAAAAAACTCGGTTATATTGGCCGGCGTCATAAATAATTTAAACGAAAAGACATATGTTTCTAGACGAACGAAAAGGCAAGGTAAAAATGATTTGAGTTTTTATTACACATTTGAATTGTCAGATTTCAATGCAAAAATCCAGTCAATTTATTTTTCAAACAAAACTACATATAAAAAAGCTAAATTATTAAAAAATGGAGATAAAATATTAGTTGTTGGAAATATAAAAAAGGATAGAAGAGATAAAACTCTAAACATAAAAAGCATTTCATTTTGTGAAATTGAAAAAGATAGTGAGATTGTTAATCAAGAAGAAAATGATTGCCATGTTTTACATATACAAAATTATAATTATGTTAATCCAAAACCATTTATTTTAAACGAACAAGAAAACTTTTTTGACAAGAAAAAGGAATATAAAGAAATAATTACTTCAAATCAATTTGTTGTGTTTGATGTTGAAACTACTGGGCTTAATCCATTTCAAGATGAAATAATAGAAATTGGTGCCGTTAAAATTGTAAATGGAAATATTATTGAACAATTTCAAACATTAATACACCCCCAAAACGAAATCCCCGAAGAGATTACAAATATAACAACCATTACAAATGATATGGTTAAAGACTCGCCAGATGGAGAGAAGGTAATTTTAGATTTTTATAAATTTTGTGAAAATTGTATACTTGTTGGTTATAACATTTCATTTGATTACGCTTTTATTAGCAATTTAATTAAAAAAGTAGGGTTATCATTTGATAATGAATTAATAGATGCTTTGGTACTTGCCAAAGAAAAACTGTATTTGCCTAGATATAAACTCATTAATGTTGTAGAAGCATTAAAATTAAAACTTAATAATGCACATAGGGCATTGGCCGATGCTGTAGCAACTGCACAAGTTTTTTTAAAATTAAACGAAATATAAAAAAACTAAAAAAATCATTGATTTATTTTTTATGTTTGTGGTATACTTAAGTATGCTAGATTTAAGAGTGGGTGATGAACCCACTCTTAATTATAGATAGGAGGATATATGGCGGGTAAAGTTGTTCAAATTTGCGAAGAGAAAATTTGTCCAATAATTGAACAAGCAGGATATGAAGTAATTGAGGTGGAATATGCTAAAAAGCATGACGGAATGAATTTGACTTTTTATATAAGCAAAGATGATGAAATAACAATTGAAGATTGCGAAAAAGTAAATAATCTTATAGAACCAATTTTAGATGAAATAAATCCTACCAACGACGAAACTTATATTTTAAATGTAAGTTCTCCAGGGATAGATAGACCTATAAAAAATTTTAAAGATTTTTTAAGAAATAAGGATAAAATGGTTGAAGTAATTTTGTACAGTGCTGTGCAAGGTAAAAAGAAATATTCGGGTTTATTAAAAAATTACAGTGACGACTTAGTCGAAATTGATACAGAAGGTCAACGACTAAGTTTTGATAGAAAAAAAATTGCCCAAATTAATCCTATTATAAAATTTTAAGGAGAATAAAATGATAAATAAAGATTTTTTTCAAGCGTTAGAAGAAATAGAAGTATCAAAAAAAATTAATGCAGACCAATTAATTGAAACTTTAGAGGCGGCACTTACTTCTGCTTACAAAAAAATGTATGGCGAAGCAAAGAGTGCTCAAGTAAAACTTAATCCAGAAAAAAATACAATAAAAATATACAGCTATAAAACGGTTGTAGAAGAAGTTGAAAATCCAGACAAAGAAATATCATTAGAAGAAGCTCAAAAACTTAAACAATCATACAAAATTGGCGATGTAGTAATGCAAGAGGAAAACACTAAAGATTTTGGAAGAATTGCAGCGCAAACTGCCAAGCAAGTTGTTATGCAAAAATTAAAAGAAATGGAACGCCAAATTGCAGTTGATGAATTAAGCGAAAAAGAAGATGAATTGTTAACAACCATTGTAAAGAGAATTGATCAAAATGTTGTTTATGTGCAAATAGCAGGCTCTCACACCGAAGGCGTTATGCTTGAACAAGATCAAATACCAGGAGAAAAATTTCATATTAATGATAGAATAAAGGTTTATGTTAAAAAGATTAAGGATTCATTTAGAGGTGTGCAAATTCAAGTTTCAAGAAGCAATGTTGGATTCCTTAGAAAGCTGTTTGAAATCGAAGTGCCAGAAATAGAAAATGGTGAAGTAGTTATAAAAAACATAGCAAGAGACGCTGGAAACAGAAGTAAAGTTGCAATTATGGCAACAAAGCCTCATGTTGACGCTTTAGGTGCATGTGTAGGTAATAGAGGTGTTAGAATCAATACTATAATGAGCGAAATAAATGGAGAAAAAATAGATTTGGTTCCATACTCAGACGACCCTTTAGAATATATAGCTAATGCACTTAGTCCAGCAAAAGTTTTAAGCGTTGAAATAAATGAAAGTTTAAAATCTTCAAGAGTTATAGTGCCAGATGATAAACTTTCTTTGGCAATAGGAAAAATGGGACAAAATGTAAGACTTGCAGCCAGACTAACTGGTTGGAAAATAGATGTAAAACCAGAAAGTGCAGTAACAAACGATGTTAAAGAAGTAGAGTACGAATTGACAGACCTAGATGATGAAAATGATGACAGTTTCGCGTCATTTGAAGATATTGCAGATGATGGTGAATAATGAAAGATGTTGTTAGAATGTGTTGCGTTTGTAGAAAAAAACAAGTAAAATCATTAATGATTAGAATTGTAAAACAAAACAATAGCTTGGAAATTGACAACAACAAACACTTAACTGGAAAAGCATGTTATGTTTGCAAAGACAAAAATTGTGTAGATATTATGATAAACAAAAAAGTTTTAAATCGCACATTTAAACAAAATTACAGTTGTGAAATTTATGATAAATTAAGAGAGGAATTGCTTGATATTTGACAATTATTTAAAGATTAAAGGTTTGATTAACATAGCGAATAAAGCAGGTTATTTAATTATTGGCACTGACAGTTTAAAAGGATATAAAAAAAAATTATATTTAATTTTAATGTCTAATGATGCTGGCAGTAGTACTATAAGAAACGCAAATTTTGTTAAGCAAGACACAAATTGTGAAATAATTACCTTAACAAATGATGTGTTTAATAAAGTTGTAAATATAAAAAATTGTAAAATTATTGCTATAAAGAATAAAGGCTTAGCAGAAGAAATAAAAAAATATTTAAGAGGTGAAAACATTGGCTAATCAAGTAGAAAAACAAAATTCAAATGGGCTTAATAATTTAAAGTCGATATACAAAATACAATCAAGTGGAGAAATTCAACTTTTTCTTCGCGATTTAAGAGCGTCAAAAAGTCAATTAGACGATGTTTTAAAAAAGATTGGTGAGCAAAAAAAGAATGTTGACCTTAATAAACAAGTTAAGGCAAATAATGTTCAACAAGTAAAAGATATGCAAAATTCAAAAGCTGAGCCTACAAAAGAGGATATTAAAAACGATGCAACTAAATTTGTTAAAGAGCAAGAAAATTTTAAACAAAATGCAGTTTTTAACAAAGGTCAATATGAAAATAAAAATAATTACAATAAGCAAACTCAACCTTATACAAAGCAAAATAATAATTTAGACAAAAAACCATGGAATTCTGGGCAACAAAATGCTCCAAAATATTTTAACAACAATAATAGATATAATGGACAAAATAAACCATTTAACAATCAAAATAAAAATTTTTCAAATGGCAATTCTAATTGGAATAAAAATTCACAATCAAAATTTACACAAAGAAACAATAATTTTGTATCTTCAAAGGCAAATAGTTTTAAAATTTTTCAACCAACTGAAAGTAGTGCTGTTTTATCTCAACCAGAAAGAAATTATGGCAATAAAAACAAATCGAATAGAACTTTAGAAGAGAAAAAACAAATAAGCAAAAAGGCACTTTTAAGAAAAAACATAATAGTTGATGATGTTGACATTGACGATGTTGACGGAGCAAGAATGGGCAACAGAAAACTTGCTAAAAAGAAAAAAGAACAAAAGGTGTTTGTTGCTCCAAAGATAGAAAATGCAGTTATCACAACTCAAAACGTAACAGTTAAGGCACTGTCTGAAAAAACAGGTAGACCTGTAACCGAAATAATTAAACAACTTATGATGCTTGGAATTATGGCTAATATTAATAGCTCAATAGATTTTATGACTGCAGAGTTAGTTGCTGGTGAATTAGGCGTGAAATTGGAGCAAAAACTTGAAAAAAGCTATGAAGAGCAAATGCTTGAAGACGTAAAAACAAGCACGGATGATGATAAAAATTTAATAAAACGACCACCTGTTGTTGCCGTTATGGGACATGTTGATCATGGCAAAACTTCATTGCTTGACGCAATTAGAAAAACAAATATAGTTAGTGGAGAAGCCGGTGGAATCACTCAAAAGATAGGTGCATATCAAGTTGTTGTAAACAATGAAAAAATAACATTTATTGACACACCTGGTCATGCTGCTTTTACAGCTATGAGAGCAAGAGGTGCAAAAATAACAGATATTGCAATTTTGGTTGTTGCTGCTGATGATGGAATTATGCCTCAAACAATCGAGGCAATTAACCATATAAAGGCTGCAAAGGTTCCAATGATTGTTGCAATTAACAAAATTGATAAACCAGAAGCAAATATTGAAAAAGTAAAGCAGCAACTTGCAGAAAATGGAGTGCTTCCTGAAGAATGGGGAGGAGACGCTATATTGGTGCCTATTTCTGCTAAAAAAGGCATAGGAATAGATGAATTGCTAAAAATGATTTTGCTTGTAGCAGAAGTTCAAGAGCTTAAAGCTAATCCAAATCAAAGTGCAGTAGGAACAATTATTGAAGCAGAACTTGATAAGAATAAAGGTCCAGTTGCAACAGTATTAGTTGAAAGCGGCACTCTTAAGGTTGGAGATTCCATTATGAGCGGAATTTCTTATGGTAAAGTTAGAGCAATGTTTGACGAAAATGGCAAACAAGTTAAGTCTGCTTTGCCAAGCACACCAGTTGCAGTTTTGGGCTTAGATTCTGTTCCAAATTCTGGTGATAAAGTGTTTGCTGTTGATGAAAAACTTTCTAAACAAGTAATTCAAGAAAGAATTGCAAAAGCTAAGGAAAATAGAGCAAATTCAACGAGTGGGGTTTCACTGGAACACTTTATGGATAAAGTAAATGAAGGGAAACTTAAAGCTTTAAATATCATAATTAAAGCAGATGTACAAGGTTCAGTTGAAGCACTTAAACAGTCTTTAACGGCCATAAAAAATGAAGAAGCTAAGGTGGTTTGTATACACAGTGGAGCCGGTCCTGTTACAGAGTCGGATTTGCTTTTAGCGCAAGCATCTAGTGCAGTTGTTATAAACTTTAACTTAAAAGTTTCATCTAAAATTGAACAAATTGCCGAATCAATGGATGTTCAAATTAAATCTTACAAAGTTATATATGAAGTTGTTGATGAAATTACAAATGCATTAAATGGTATGCTCTCTGTTAAATATGAAGAAAAGGTTATTGGTCATGCAGAAGTAAGAGCTATGTTTAAGTTGTCATCAAGTGGTATAATTTGTGGTTCTTATATTAAAGACGGCAAAATAACTAGAAATTCGTTTGTTAGAGTTTATAGAAATGACGAAAAAATTCTAGAAACAAATGTAGAGCAATTAAAAATTCAAAAAGATGATAAAGCAGAAGTTAATTATGGATATGAATGTGGTATTAAATTAAAAGACGCTTCAAATGT
>CALWKJ010000056.1 GCA_944381225.1 uncultured Clostridia bacterium
AAAAAAACAGATGGGTATACAAGCGTGTTAAAAACAAAGAAACCCAATTTTGATATTCAATTTCTAAAAAGACAACTCATTGTTGTCTTTTTTTTTGTAAAATAAAGCCTCCAGATAGTCTGGGGGCTTTATTTGTGGTAAGTTTTATGTAAGTTTATGCAAAATAATATTAGTAAAAAACAATTTAATTTTCATGCACTTTTTGCAATTAAATAATAATTTCTTTTTTATAGATTATTTAAATGTTCAAAGTTATTAAAAATAATATTTTAATAATATAAAATAGATGCTTTTATTGTTTCAATATTTTTATGATTTTTAAAATCGCATCTTGATTTTTATGATTTAAAAGTCGATAATCTTTTATTAATTCACTTTCTTTTTCATTTAAAATTAAATTTTGTGAATGTTCTTCAAAAAATTCTGACATTGTAATGCCAAAAGCAGAGCAAAGCATACTTAAAGTTTGAATAGATGGCATTGTTTTTCTTGCAAACATATTTGATAATGTAGATTGCATAACATCAGACTGCTCTGATAATTTGTAAATAGACCATCCTCTTTCTTTTCTTAATTCATCTATTCTTTTTAGAATATCCATTATAACTCCTAAAATTTGTATAAAGAGTTTATTACACATTTGTGTTAAATATAAACCACAAATGTGTTGACAAATAATATACATATGTGTTATATAGTGTATAACAAATGAAATAAGGGGAGGAAATATGAAAAAAAAGTTAAAATTGTTTTTAAGTATGTCAAGTATGTTTATTGCAATAGGAATATTGTGTTTTGGAGTATATGCAGCAATAGGCGTAAGTTACACCATATCTGGAAGTGTTGCGTATCAAGTTAAAGATGTTTTTGTCAATGTTCAAACATCACTATACATGTCAAAAGACACATCGCTAACAAACCAAAACACACTAGATGCCAATGTTGCAAAGTTTGAAGTTGACCCAACAACTGCCCAAACTCAAACAAACACAGAAAAATTGTCATACACAGATGAGTTTTCTACATATGCCCCATCAACAGGAGTGGTAATAAAACCAAGTCAGGAATATAGCAAAACAAGTGAAAATATACCAATTAACTATGGTGCGTACGAAGAGGGGGTAAAAGGATATGCATATTATATTGTTGTAAGTATAACAAATTATGGAACAGAAAACCTTAATGTAACACTAACAAACAACATAAACAACGAACAAACAAACAGTTTAACAAAACTAAGCCAAAACTTAAGTATTGTGGGGAGAACTGGAGAAGATACCTATACAACAAAACATATAGTAATAGGCATGGCACTTAATGATGCAACAAAATCTGTTGATAATGTTAAATTTGAAATCACACTGAAAATAGAAAAAAGAAACGAGCCAGAGCCAACGCTTGACAAAATAGAACTTGTAAATATGGGTGACAGTTATCGTGTGGATTCCAATGAATTGTCTGCTGGGGATATAATTATACCAAGTTTTTATAACGGGTTGCCAGTAGAAAGTATAGCGATGTCTGCATTTTATCGCAATGATAAAATTACAAGCGTGGTAATTTCTAAGAACATAAAACATATTGAAGACGAAGCATTTTATTTGTGTAATAATTTAAATGTTATTATAATAGAAAGTCAATATATTTATAATGAAATTTCGGGTTCATCACGATATAGCACCGGAGGATTATTATCAAATAATTCTGTGGTGTATGTAAATAAAAATTTAATGGGGAATAGCACTTATTTAGATAGTGATTCTTTTACAAAAGTTGACAACGGTGACGGATATTGGAAATATACAAAAATTTAAAGTTGTAAAGGAAAAAATAGTTTGCAATTTTAGCAAACTATTTTTTTTAGTAATTTAAACTTTTTGTGTTTGTTTAAATGAGATTTATTTTAATATTATAAATTAATTTAAAAAATATGGAATTCATTACAAAAACTTATAACAATTAATTTGCAATACATTTATAAATTTATTTTATTTAAAAATTAATATTGTAAATTATTGCTAGTTTTTGTATGTTTTGTTATACTATATATAAATGTATTTAAGTACTTTAAAGAGAAGGTAAAAATGAAAAAAATAAAGTTTGGTTTTTTAATATTCATTTTTTTAATTGGTTTTGGGTTTTGGGGTTTGCCAAAAACAAATAACATTGTTCATGCTGACGTAATTGATGATATTTTTGATACAAATTCAGCAGTTGGAACATATGTAAACAATTTGGTTTTATTAAATTTTAAAAATGAAACCAACACGCTTGAACAAAATGTGCCAGATAATCAAATCGCTTTGTATGACGAAGTATACAATGTAAATTCACATTCTTTAAACGCATTTTACAGTCAATTATCTAATGGCAATTTAAACTTAGAAACAGAATTCATTGAGAATGGTGATAATATAGAAGTTATAACAATAGACAAAGAACGCGAATATTTTATGAATTATTGTTTTTATAACAATGATACAAAAACTTGGCAAATTAATACAGACGGATATTTTGCGTATGAATTGGTGGAGTCATCTTCAACACCAGCTTCTGGGGGGTTAGATTTAGGATTTCTGTTAAATTCAACACATAAGTATTTTGTTTATGGTGACAGTTCTTATTCGTCGAACAAGATACCAAGCGACAAAGATATTTCTGATGGAATAATATCTTATGATTATGCAGAACAGTTAGTAAACAGCAATTCTAATTACCATTTAATTGAAAGTGCAGAAAGATATTTTAGAGAACTAGAGTTGATTTCCTTAATATCTAACGAGTTAGATAATAAAATTGATTTGACAAACTGTGATAACAATCAAGATGGAGAAATTGATATACTTAATTTTAATATTCTTGACAATCCAAATAAAAATTACAGAATTGAATGGAGCGAACTTTTATGGGCTCATCAGTTTAGTTTGGGTTCTATTTTGGACATGGAATTGTCTTATGATTCAATATATTCGGGAACATTATATAATTTTATTCAAAATCAGCTTTATTCTTCAGTTTTAAAAGGTTTTTTACAGCCTCACATATATGGAGATATAGACACTTACATTGATTGTGCAAAGAACCGACCAAGCGTAACTACAGGTTTAACCACAAAAAATGTGGATAGATATTATTTGACGACATTTAATGCTCAAAATTTATATGGATTAGACGTTGAAGATTTTGAAAACATCAAAGATGCTTTACAATTAAGTACAACTGCTCACGAGTTGGGACATGTATTTGGATTGCCAGATTTATATGAATACCCATCAAATGATGGAGATTCGGTTAAAAGATGGAGTTTGATGTGCTATAATTCAAACCCTTCACAATACATGACGGCTTTTGAAAGAGAACTGTTGGGCTGGTTAGATTCAGATAATATAAAAACTATAGACTCAAGTGGAACTTACATTTTAAATGCTACAATAGGCTATGATGAAAATAATGTTGTTGCATATAAAATTCAAAATAAAAAAGATTTAAACCAATGGATATATTTTGAATACAGGAATAAAGAAATCGCAGAAAATTCATATTGGGAACAAAATACGGGTGAGGCCGGATTGTTGGTGTATAGAGTTGATACATCAATTTTAACTGGTAACATGTATGCTCCACCTTATGGCGTTTGGGTATACAGAGATGACACAATAGAAAATGCCACCTTTGTTGAAAATGATGAATTTGGAAATTTTGATATAAAAGTTTTACAAAATGCTTTAACTTGGCAAAACGGTGCTAATAATTTTGTTAATAGTGGTTATAAATTTGTTGTTGAAAATCAAAAAGATTACACTTTGATGTTTGAATTTTTTACCGAACAAAGCAATACAACCGTTGATTTAAATGGTGAGGCGCAACAAACTCTTTATGTAGGAGATGTTTACTCTGAACTTGGCATCACAATAAAAGAAAACGGCAACATAGTAAATTATAGTTTTGACAATAATTTATCTAAAAATAGAACATTTAAAATTGAGTATTTTGTAGGAACAAACGTTGAAACATTTGTAGTTTGTGACTATGAAAAAACTTATACAATATTATATTCTGTAAAAGACAGTGCTGGCATAACGCATCGATTGTATAGAACAGTATATGTTTTAGAGAAAGAAATCGATGTTCAACTTAGCGGCTCTGAAATTATAAATATTGAAACAGAAGGAATTTATAACGAACTATACATTACGATATTAAAAAATGGTGTTGATGTAACAGATAATTACATTTTAGTAAGCGACAAAAACAGTTTAATAAAAAACAGTTATTGTGTAACTTATTATAAAACAGATGACAAATATCAAACATATTATGAAATTGTTCAATCAATAAGTACTGCAACCGTATCTAATTATATCGCTGAATATAAAGTTATGGATAATAATGGTACTACGCATACATTGATACGAAAAATATGTGTTGTTGGGAAAAAAGTTGTTATAACAAATTTAAATAAAAACATTGAAACAAAACTAAAACAGATTTTGCAAGAAGACATTTTGTATGAAGATAGTTTAATAAACTTAAGAACTATTGATTTGTCAGGAATTGAGTTAAATGACATATTGGGTTTAAATCAATTTCAATTCAATGAAAATACAATAATCAATTTAACAAATAATAATTTGACATCTTATGATGAAATTAATAAATTGTTAAATGACGCTGGCAATGTAAAAATATTGCTATCTGGCAACAATTACAATTTAAATTATGCTGGCATGATAACAAAATTAAATAATGTTGTGCTTGGATTGCAAAATGACGGCGAATATGAGTTTTTAATTAATGAAGATTACATTGAAATAAATCTAAATATATACAATGATTACAATAACTATTATAATTTATATGTAAATGGGCAATTAGTTGATTATAATTACAAAATTACAAACTATGGCACTTATCAAATAAAAATGGAACCTAAGGACCATTCTATTGCAACAGAAATTAATATTTCCAAAAAAATTTGTATTATAAATCAAATCCAAAATGATTTATCTTATAGATATAATGATGAACATATACTAAACTTTGATGTGTTAGATTATATAGAACTATATGGAATTAATCAAAGCGATTTGTATATTACGGACAATTTCAACGAACTTGATTTAAGCACTTTAAATGAACAAACATTTAACATTTCAATAAGTCACAATTTAATTCCAATTACAACATTTAATTATAATATAACACTCTTTGACGATATAGCTCCAAATTTAAATTTAAAACCAAATAATTTAATTTATTTTTTAGCAAAAGATTCTTATGTTAATCAAACATTCGAAGATTATTGTACAATTACTGATGAATTTGATCAAAACGCAACATTAAAAATTCAAAAGCCAGATTTTAATGGATATGGACGCTATGAAATTGTGTTTATTGGTACAGATTCAAGTGATAATCATACTCAACAAATATTGAATGTTTACGTTGGAGATGTTTATTTAGAAGACATAAGTCAATTTGAATATAACATCAATCAAGAATTACCATTAATTTTTGAATATTACACAATTAATGATTTTAATATAAAGTATAAATTAAAATCTGAAACAAACTTTACAACTTATCAAGAAGGTGATACTGTTTTATTTTCTAATTACGGAGATGAAACTTTAACAATTCAATTAATTTTAGTAAATGATAGCACTGTTGTTAAAAACATAACAAAAAGCATAAAAGTTTTAGATACTATTTTGCCAAATGTAAAATTAAATGGAGAATCAACAGAATATGTCGCTGTTGAGGCATCGTTTATGGATAAGGGCATAACAATAAGTGATAATACTCCAAATAATGAATTACAAAAACAAACTAAATACACTTTAAATGGTCAGGTTGTTGAATTTATTGATACTTCATTTGAAAATGAATATATAATAGAATATAAAGTGGTGGACAAAGGTGGTAACACTGTATTTTTAAATCGTAGGGTTGTTGTTGGTTACACGCCAATAATGTCAATATGTTTAAATGAACCTTCCACAGACATTTTTAAAGTAAATAAAAAATTTACAATATCTGTTTATGTTTTCAACAATCAAAATTATGACCCTGATGTAAAAGTTAATTGGTACATAAATGGTGAATTTGCATCTTCTTCAATAGGACTTATACAATCATTTAACTTAAAAGAGTCTGGTGAATATGAAATATATGCACAAATAGATGGAACAAATGTAAGTTCAGATGTTTTAAAGATAAATGTTAAAGATGAAATTGTTATAAACACATCCCTAATTGTAACATTAATTGTTGTAGGAATCTCTCTTGTGGCAATATTATTCGGTTGGACTTTAGTTCGCAAATATAAAAATAGAAACTTTTATTAAACAAATGCATATTACTTTGTAATATGCGTTTTTGTTG
>CALWKJ010000057.1 GCA_944381225.1 uncultured Clostridia bacterium
TTACAACAATTTCACCACCATGAATACCGGCTTTAGGGCCAACATCAACAATAAAGTCTGCATTTTTAATTGTGTCTTCGTCATGCTCAACAACAATAAGCGTATTACCCAAATCTCTTAAATGCTTTAAAGTTGCCAACAATTTGTCATTATCTCTTTGGTGAAGCCCAATGCTTGGCTCATCCAAAATATACAAAACTCCAACCAAGCCACTTCCAATTTGAGTTGCCAATCTAATCCTTTGACTTTCTCCACCACTTAAGGTATTTGCACTCCTATGAAGAGTTAAATATCCAAGTCCAACATCGTTTAAAAAATTTAACCTAGCTTTAATTTCTTTAATAATGGGTTCACTTATTTTTGACTCTGCTTCATCAAATTTAATAGTGTCTATATATTTAATTAAATCTGTTACGCACATAGTGCTCATCTCATAAATATCCTTTCCATCTATTTTAACACTCAAAGCAGATTCATTTAATCTTTTGCCCAAACATTTTTTACATGGCATCTCTTTCATAAATTTGCCTATTTCAAATTTTATATATTCACTAGTTGTTTCTTTATATCTTCTTTTTAAATTGTTTATAATACCTTCAAAAGATGCGTTAAATTCACCATTAAATCTTGAATTGTGCATCTCCATTTTAATTTTTTCGCCATTGTTTCCATACAATACCAAATTCAACATTTCCTTTGGCAAGTCTTTAACTGGACAATCTAAATCTAAACCATAATATTTATGGAGCATGTTAAAATATGTGCCTGCCATTGTATTTATATCTCCACTCCAGCCATTAATTAGAAAAGCGCCCTGTCTTATGGACAAATGCGAATTTTTTAAAACCAATCCCTCATCAATATCTTCAGTATAACCTATGCCAGTACATTCACTACAAGCCCCAAAAGGACTATTAAAAGAAAATAATCTTGGCGTAATCTCTTCTAATGTCCAACCACATTCTGGACATGCAAAAAGTGTGCTATATAAAGTCTTTGTGCCATCGCACGAAACAATGCACAGCCCTTCACTAAGTTTAACTGCCGTTTCAATGCTCTCTGCCAATCTAGACTTAATATCTTCTTTCAAAATCAACCTGTCAATCACTGCGTTTATATCGTGTTTTTTGTTCTTATCTAAAGTTATTGTTTCATCTAAATTATACAAAACATTGTCTACTTCAACTCTAACATATCCACTTTTTTTTAACTTTTCAAACAATTTCTCTTGCGCGCCTTTTTTTGATCTAACTAGTGGTGACATAACAATTATTTTGCTTTCATTTTTAAATGACATAACCTTGTCAACAATTTGGTCAACAGTTTGCTTTTTTATCGCTTTGTTACAATGAGGACAATAAGGCGTTCCTATTCTTGAATATAATAGCCTTAAATAGTCATAAATTTCTGTGACTGTACCCACTGTACTTCTTGGATTGTGATTGGTAGTCTTTTGATCAATAGAAATTGCTGGAGATAGCCCTTCAATTAAGTCAACATCTGGTTTTTGGCTTTGACCTAAAAATTGCCTTGCATAAGAAGAGAGTGATTCTATATAACGCCTCTGACCTTCGGCAAATATTGTATCAAATGCCAAAGTACTCTTTCCACTTCCACTAACACCAGTAAAAACTACCAACTTATTTCTTGGGATGTCAACATCTACATTTTTTAAATTGTTTTCTCTTGCTCCACGAATTTTTATAATATTTTCCATGGTTATAATTATACCACATTTTTATCAATAAATAAATAATATTATTTACATTTATTACATTTAGTATTGACTATGTCAAAAAATGATGTTACTCTTAAAATATGAAAGAAAATTTGTATAAAAAAATAAACGAATTTAAAAAAAATGAAAAAAATTTTAAAAACAGATTAAAACATTTTTTAAAAGAATCTTTTGCAGTTTTGGGAGATGATTATTTAACTAATTTTTACCTTGAAAACAACTTTAATCTTCTTTCATTAACAGATGAGCACATTGCAAAATGGAAAGACCAACAAATTCATATGCCTTTTTCAAACGCAACAATAGATAAATTAATTCAAACAAAAAAGATTGGTTTTAATCACATATACAATTTTAACAGAAATGGTAAAAATATATTAGGCTTATACTTAATCGGAAAAGACGAAAATACGGGTAAAAAAATTTTATATTCATTAATTATAATAAAAAACTTGCAAAACAAAGACAATTTAGATTTTTCAATCAAGTTAGATTTTTGTGTCAAGGGCAAAAAATGGTTCCCCTTAATAAGATTAGACACACTAGGAAATCCTCACTTAAATTATTTAAAAGATGGAAAAGTTGCGACCTCATTAAAAGAAATTGGCGTAGCCATAACTCCTCACCTTCACAAAAACAGCTTTGAAACACAAGTTATATTTGATAAATTGGATTATACTCTTGCAGAGCATGTAAAGTCATTAAATTTTGAGAATTTTAACAGCAATGACAAAAATATATTTAAAGAAAGCATGTTGTATTTCTTAAATTATGCAAACATTGAATTGCCTTTAAACAAAAAAATAGAAAATACATTTAATTATGACTTTGTAAATCCGTTATGGGACTATGAAAAGCTTCAGCAAATAAAAAGGCCAGAACAATTACAAATAAATTAAAATTTTAAATAATGAGGAAAATATATGGAATTTGAAACAGCAAAAAAAGAAATAAAAACAAAATATAAAACAAATACAATAACCAATGATGTAGAGCAAATATTTATTCCAAAATTGTTAGATGAATACAATTTATATTTCATTGTTTTAAAAAATAGTTCAAAAGGCGCATACTTAACTGACTACGCAAAAAACTGTGAAACATTAAATATAACAACACAAAAATCTGAAGAAATTGCTAAGGAGTTTAATATAAATTGCAAAGAAAACTGCTTATTCACAAATTATAATAGTTTAAACGACTTAAATAATTTTATAAAGTGTTTAGATAAATTATCCAAATAAAAACATACCTTGCAAGGTATGTTTTTTAAATATTATTATTTTTTTTCAGTTTAAGAATTTCGTCTCTTAATTTAATAGCCGTTTCAAAATCCAATTGTTTTGAAGCTATATTCATTAATCTTTTTAATCTGTCTATTTCGTTGTTAATATCTTTTTTAGACTTTTTAACTTCAGTTGATTTGTGAGTTATTTCCAATGTATTTTTTATTTCTTTTGTAATAGTTTTAGGAATAATATTGTTTTTTTGATTGTATTCTTGTTGTATCTTTCGCCTACGCTGCGTTTCATCTATGGCTTTCTTCATAGAATCTGTTATAACATCGGCATACATAATAACTCTTCCCTCATTGTTTCTGCTGGCTCTTCCAATAGTTTGAATTAAAGCACCCTCACTTCTTAAAAATCCTTCTTTATCTGCATCTAAAATACAAACAAGTTCTACTTCGGGCAAATCCAAACCTTCTCTAAGCAAATTTATCCCAACCAAAACATCAAAATCTCCCCTTCTCAAACCATTAATTATTTCAATTCTTTCCATTGTGTCAATTTCAGAATGTAAATATTTTACCTTTATTTTTCTTTCTGCCAAAAATTCTGTTAAGTTTTCTGCCATTCTTTTTGTTAGTGTTGTAATTAGTACTCTATGCTGTTTTTTTGTAACTTTAAATATCTCATTTATTAAATCTTCAATTTGTCCATTTGTCTTTCTAACTTCAACTAAAGGATCCAATAAACCTGTTGGTCTTATTATTTGTTCAACAATATCATCGCTTACATTTTTTTCGTATGACGCAGGAGTTGCAGAAACAAAAGTCACCTGATTTAACCTTTTTTCAAACTCTTCAAATTTAAGGGGACGATTGTCATAAGCTGAAGGAAGCCTAAAGCCATATTCAACCAGATTTGTTTTTCGTGATTTATCGCCATTATACATTGCCCTTATTTGTGGTATTGTCATATGGCTTTCGTCAATAAAAGTAATAAATCCCTTAGGAAAATAATCCATTAGAGTAAAAGGTGGTTCTCCTATCTGCCTACCATCAAAATACCTAGAATAATTTTCTATACCACTGCAATAACCTATTTCTCTCATCATCTCAACATCATAACTTACTCTTTCTTTAATCCTTTGTGCCTCAATAAATTTATCTTGCTTTAAAAAGAACTCTACCATTTCATCTCTGTCCTTTTCAATATTTTGCAAAGCCATGTTCAGTTTGTCGCTGCCAACGGCATAATGTGTTGCTGGATAAATTGAAACATGTGACAATTCACAAATTTTATTACCACTAACAACATCAAATTCTGTAATTCTATCAACCTCGTCACCAAAAAATTCTACTTTAATAGCATGTTCGGAATTGCTAGCAGGAAAAATATCTAAAATATCACCTTTAGCCCTAAAGGTTGCCCGTTTAAAATCTATTTCGCTTCTTAAATATTGAATGTCGACCAATTTTTTAATTATATTGTCTCTAGAAACTTTATCTCCTTTTCTAATAGAAACTTGCATCCTAAAATATTCTTCTGGAGAACCCAATCCATATATACAAGAAACAGAGGCAACAACAATTACATCATTTCTTTCCATCAACGAAGCCGTAGCACTGTTTCTCAATTTGTCAATTTCTTCATTAATAGCCATGTCTTTTTCAATGTATGTGTCGCTTGAAACAATGTATGCTTCTGGTTGATAATAATCATAGTATGAAACAAAAAACTCAACTCGGTTATTGGGAAAAAATTCTCTAAATTCATTACACAATTGAGCAGCAAGTGTTTTGTTGTGTGCAATAATAAGAGTTGGTTTATTTAGCTTAGCAATAACATTTGCCATTGTAAAAGTTTTTCCACTTCCAGTTACTCCAAGCAAAATTTGAGATTTAAGTCCCATTTCAAGATTTTCGCACAATTTATCAATAGCCTGTTGCTGATCACCAGCAGGTTTAAACTTAGAAACTAATTCAAATTTTTTTTCTTCCATATTAATCCTTAAAAATAATTTTTAACAACAATCCCAAAACAAAGCTTAAAAGCGTAAGAAGTAAAGTTCTCAAAATCATTGCATAAAGAGCTTGTCTTTCTTTTTTTTCATCTTTTTTAAATGTCAAGCCCTTGTTTTTTAAATTTACACAATAATAATAACCCTTTTTGCTGTTAGAGACAACAAAATCAAGATAATTGTCTTTGCAAAGCGAAATCATTATGTCATTTAATTCTGCAATAGAAATTACGTACTTTTTAGATACATATTCAGCCAAATCGGATGTTAAAATAAGATATGATTTTTTATCTAAACATATCGAAGATAAATATGACATAACTAATTTTTCTTTTTTATCTAACATAATTACCTACATAATTAAATAATATAAAAATGTTCCCATAAATGAGGATAATATGCCAATTAAAAAAAATATAATTATAAGTAAAATAGTTTCATTTTTTATTTTTTTTAATTTATTTTTTTCTATTAATTCTTTTTCAAAAATGCTTTTGCTTTCATATGTGGCACAAAGACAATATTTTTTATCATCAAAATATTTGATGTTAATGTAGTTATTTAATTCTAAATGCTTTAATACATTTTTAATATTTATTTTTTTTATATTTTTTTGTAATAAAAAGTCTTCGAAGTCTTCAATTTCCAACACTTTATAATTGTCTTCACATTCATTTATTATAAATAATAAAATCAACTTTTCATTCTCAGATAACATAACACCATTTCCTATAAATAGCTACATTATATTATTTGTAAAAAAATAAAAAATAATAATTATTAAAAAAAGCAAATATTAATTTGCTCTTTTTATTTATTTTTTAATATTTTTTTGCTGTATTTTGGAATGAATATAAACATAAAACAAACCCCTTCCATTATAACAACAATTGTCCACCATTCAACATAAACGCTTATAACCGGAGCTTTGTTTGTGGCAATTTTAATTTCTGCTAAATTGTTTATTTTACTGTCTTTATCAATACCAAAAATTATATTGCCATTTAAGTCAGTTCTCAATATATTATTTTCACCAACAACAGATTTAAGTCTCGCCATTATTGTATCTGTTGGATGCCCATATGTATTGTCCTCACCCACACATATTACAGCGTATGTTGGACTGATTGCGTTTAAAAAGTCTAACGATGTTGAAGTGTTACTGCCATGGTGCCCAACTTTTAAGACATCACACTTTAACTTAAATTCATCGCTTGAATATGTGTTTAAAACTTGCTCTTCTACATTGGTTGTTGCATCTCCAGT
>CALWKJ010000058.1 GCA_944381225.1 uncultured Clostridia bacterium
GGCTGTCGGGGACTCGAACCCCGGACCCACTGATTAAGAGTCAGTTGCTCTACCAACTGAGCTAACAGCCCATGCTTGTAGTTTATACTCATTTCGGAGCGTATAATTAAAAGTCAGTTACTCTTCACTAAACTACTGGTACTTATAAGGGTTTAATTAATACAACATTAATAATTAAACCTTTGGAGCGAAAGACGAGATTTGAACTCGCAACCGTTGCCTTGGGAAGGCAATGCTCTACCATTGAGCCACTTTCGCAAAATGCACAATATATATAATATATTAGTTGCATTTTTATGTCAAGCAATTATCTTATTTTATAATGTTTTTAAATCTCCAATTGTTGGCAATAGTAAAGAATTTTCAACAATGGTTAGTCTTTGCAAATTTTTAAGTTGTTCAACACCCATATCATGGCCGATTGATATTTTGTTGTATAATTTTATCTCTTTATGGTGAGCATCGCTCCAATAAAATACTATTTTTCCTTCGACGCTCTCATAAAATCCAAAATCACCATTTGTTGTGATATTCTTATAACTGTTTTTTGTTATCATGTGTTCAATTGCTTTTATTGCTTCTTTGCTAATTGCAATATTTCGTTCTCCAATTATAACGTTATTTGTTCTAAAAGCATGAGTATTGTTAAAACCTTGGCATTTTCCTGAAGGATAGCACATATCTTGTATTTCTTTATCGCAACATTCCATAACCAAAGTATCATTGTTTTTTATATAAATTTTTGCTAAGTATTTCATTTTATTCTCCTTAAACTATAAGCATTATAAACTATAATATAACTTTTGTAAATACCTTGTTTTTCATTAACTACAAACATATTTTATGTAACAAAATTCTATAAAATTATATATAAAATTGTATGAAATACTTTAGTGATAAAATTATAGATTCTAAAAAATTGTTGAGTAATTATTCTAAATTAAAAAACTTCTCAAATAAAAAAATTTGTGCAGTTGTTAAAGCAAACGCGTACGGTCATGGAGCTAAAGATGTATGTAAAATTCTATCGCCAGTTTGTGATTTTTTTGCAGTGCACAACATTGTTGAGGCTGTGGCATTAAGAAAAGTAAATACATTTGCAAAAATTTTAATATTGGGCTATTGTGAAGATTATCAAACAGCATCAAAATATGATATTTCCGTTACTATTGATAATATTGAACAATTTAAAATGATAGCCAATTTAAACATTAAAATTAAAATTCATTTAAAAATTAATACAGGAATGAACAGATTTGGGTTTAAAAATTACAAAACATTTTTAAATGTTTTAAATCTTGCTAATAAACATAAAACTATCACCATTGAGGGAATATATACACATTGTTTTAACACATTAAATAAAAAAATAACTTTACAACAAATTGTTAAATTTAAACGCTATTTACGACATTTAAATTTTGAAAATAAACCATTAATACATATTGGTGGCAGCGGAATGATTAACTATGCAAATTTAGATTTTGTTGATTACATAAGATGTGGAATTAGCATCTTTGGATACTGTTGCAATATGACTGAACCTATAATGAAAATTAAAAGTAAAATAATAAAAATTGTAAATGTAAAAAGTGGAGAATACGTAGGATACGATTGCTTTTATAAAGCAAAAAAAAATATGAGAGTTGGTATTGTTCCATTGGGATATGCAGACGGGTTAATTCGCAGCTTTCAACAAGATATGATAGTTAAGATAAATGATAAATTCGCTAAAGTTGTTGGTAAAATATGTATGGATGTTTTTATGATTGACGTATCACAAATAAATGTAAAGTTGAATGATGAATCAACTGTTTTTTGGGATGCAAAATATTGGTCAAAAAAAAGTGGATTAAGCGAATATGAAATTTTAACCGGGTTAAACAATGCAAGGACAAATTTGATTGTAGAATAGTTGAAAATTAAAACTTAATTTGATATCATTGACAGTATGAGAATTATATCAGGCAAATATAGAGGCAAAAAACTTAAATCTCCAACAACGCAAAATATTCGTCCTACTGGAGATAAAGTAAAACAGGCAATCTTTACAAAATTGCAATTTTTTGTAAATGATGCTGTTGTTTTAGATTTATTTTCTGGAAGTGGAGCGTTGGGAATTGAGGCAATAAGCAGAGGTGCAAAAAAAGTAGTTTTTGTTGATGAAAGTTTGGATAGTATAAAACTGACAAAGTTAAATTTAAAAGACATAAACGAAAATTACAAAATTTTGCATTGTGATTATAAAGTTGCTTTAAAAAGTTTAAATTACAAATTTGATTTGATACTTATTGACCCTCCTTATTCAAGTGGAGTGTATGAAAATTGTTTAAAACTGATTTATGAAAATGATTTACTTGATAAAGAAGGAATAATTGTGTGTGAAAGAGATAGACAAAAATTAATTAATGATATTTATTTTGACTTATTTGATACAAAAAATTATGGAACTGTTAGTGTGGATTACTATAAAACTAGAAAATAAAATTAATTGAAAAATTAATAAAAATGATAATGTTTAAACGTTATCATTTTGTTTTTTCAAAATATTTTTTTTATTTGCATTGCTCGTTATGTTTTTTAATTTTTTTTCATATAATTCTTTAGAAATTAAACCCAAACGCTTTTCTTTTTTTATTTTTTTTATTTGTTTTTTTGTTTCTTTATCGTAACTTATATTTTTTTTCTTTTTTCTTCTTGTAAACTGTGGTTCTTCGTCTTTGTTATCATCTTTAGAAAACGCACAAATAATTAACAAAATTGCTAATATGAAATCAAAAAATATTAAAATTATAGCAATTATTCTTAAAATTATTATATTTTTATAAAAATTTTCTTTATTTTGTTGTAATTTTTTAGATAAGTAAATAAAACAAAAATTATAAAAAATTACGAAAATTAAAAAATGAGATATAAAAAAAGCTTTGGAAAACATCACAGAATCTATATTGTAGTATTCAAAAATTTGAATAAATAAATCATAGTTTGGCATAAAGTATGAAAAAGCACACAAATATGCCACAAAACTGATTAATTGAATTATTATACAAGCCTTTATAATTGTTTTTTTGCTTCCTAAATTCATTTTTTCTCCAAAATATTATTAACACATATCAATTTTTTTGTCAAAAACTTATGTAAAATTGAAAATTTGTGATACAATTTGCTATCAGGAGAAATTATGAATAAAATTATTGTTATTACTGGTGCCAATAGTGGCATAGGACTTTCTTTAAAAGAAAAATTTTTAAAACAAAAAGAAATTGTTATTTCTTTGGATAAAAACGCCGTTACAAATGGTGAAACTGAATTTAAGTGTGATGTTTCAAATGAAGAACAAGTGTTTCAAGTTTTTAATGCAATAGGCGAAATGTATAAAAAAATAGATATATTAATAAATTGTGCTGGATATGCAGTATTTGGGGCTACCGAGTTAATTGATACACAAAAAGCTAAAAATATGTTTGATGTTAATTATTTTGGTACTTTAAGTTGCATTAAAGGAGCGTTAAAATTTATGAATAAAGGCGCAAAAATATTTAACATTAGTTCAGCATGCTCAATTTTTGCTGTGCCATTTAGAACGCACTATAGTGCTTCTAAAGCGGCTGTTAGTATGCTGTCATATGGACTTAGAATGGAATTAAAAGACAGTGGCGTTGATGTGGTTTGCATAAATCCAGGAGATGTACGCACTAACTTCTCTAAAAATAGAGTTAAAACATTTGAAACAAATTTTAGATATAAAGATAGAATATTGAAAAGTTCAAAGCAAATAGAAATGAGAGAATCAAAAAGAATGTCTTTGGAATATGCTAGCAAAAAAATATTTAAAATTTGCACTAAAACAAAAACTAAACCTATGTATATTGTTGGCTCTCAAATAAAATGGTTAAACTTTTTTAATAAAATTTTTCCTTTAAGTGTAATTTTGTCAGTTACAAACAAAAAATTATAAGGGGACTATAAAATGAATAAGGTTGTTATAATAACTGGTGCAAGTAGTGGAATAGGGCTTAGTACGGCTTTGTATTTAAGTGAAAAAGGTTACAAAGTTTATGGTATAAGCAGAAGAGATTTTCATAATGATAAATTCACTCACATTTCATGTGATGTATTAGACAGTGAAAAAATAAAAAAAATAATTGAAGAAATATACCTTAAAGAAAAAAATATTTTTGCCATTATTAATAATGCTGGGATTGGAATAAGTGGAGCGATTGAATATGCTAAGAGAGAAGATGTTGAAAAAATTTTTGAAATAAATGTGGTTAGCGTTATTAATTTGTGTTCAATAGCAATACCATATTTAAGAGAAAGCAAGGGTAAAATTGTAAATATATCGTCTGTCGCAGGAGAAATAGCAATTCCTTTTCAAGCTTGTTACAGTGCCACAAAAAGTGCTATAGAAAATTTTTCTATGGCATTGGCTAGTGAACTAAAGCCACAAAGGATTAAAGTGTGTTGTGTAAGGCCCGGAGATACAAAAACTAGTTTTACTAAAAATAGAGAAAAAACGGAAGTTGTCAATGATATTTATGGGCAAAGAATTTTAAAAAGCGTTCAAAAAATGGAACGTGATGAACAAAGAGGTGCAGACCCAATTAAAGTTTCTAATGTAATTTATAAATGTTTAAAGAAAAAAAATCCTCCACTTGTTTGCACCGTTGGCATAGGCTATAAACTTTTGTGCCTTTTATCTAAAATGCTGCCAAAAAAATTTGTTAATTATATTGTTTACAAGTTATATTAATTATTAGGAGATTTGTTATGGATTTATTTGAAAAAACGAATGGCGAACATATATATGACATTGCAAAAGAAAAAGGAATATATCCTTATTTTCATCAACTTACAACTGGTCAAGATACTGTTGTAAATATGGAAGGCAAAAAAACGATAATGCTTGGCTCTAATAACTATTTAGGGTTAACTTCAAATGAAAAAGTTATTGAAGCTGGTGTTAATGCCTTAAAAAAATATGGAAGTGGTTGCAGTGGCTCAAGATTTTTGAATGGAACGCTTGATATACATGTGAAATTAGAAAATGAACTTGCCAACTTTTTACATAAAGAGGCTTGTTTGACGTTCTCTACAGGATTTCAAAGCAATTTGGGTATAATAAGTGCAATTTGTGGTAGGAATGATGTTGTTCTTTGTGATAAAGAAAATCATGCAAGTATTTATGATGCAATAAAATTGAGTTATGCAAAAATGATAAGATATGAGCATAGTAACATGCAAGATTTGGAAGAGAAATTGAAAAATGTACCCTCAAACAATGGTATTTTAATTGTCACTGATGGGGTTTTTAGCATGAGTGGTGAAATATGCAAATTGCCACAAATTTGCAGTCTTGCAAAAAAGTATGGCGCAAGAGTTATGGTTGACGATGCACACGGATTGGGTGTTTTGGGAAAGCACGGAAGAGGAACAGCTGAATATTTTAACCTTGAAGATGATGTTGATATAATTATGGGAACTTTTAGCAAATCGCTCGCGTCTCTTGGTGGATATATGGCAAGTACAAAAAAAGTAGTAGAATATGTTAAGCATGTTTCCAGACCATATATTTTTAGTGCCAGCATTACTCCTGCATCTGTAGCTTGTGCTAGAGAGTCATTAAATATTTTAATTGAAAATCCCCAGATGGTTGAACAATTAAACGAAGTTTCAAATTACATGCGAATTGGTTTAAAAAATTTGGGAATAAAAATTATAGATAGTCAAACTCCAATTATTCCAATATATGTCTATAAGGATGAATATGCTTTTATTGCTTGTAAAATGTTGCTTGAAAGGGGAGTTTATGTTAATCCTGTAATCTCTCCTGCAACTCCTGTTGGACAAGCACTATTACGAACCTCATACACAGCGACCCATACGCATGAGCAGTTAGATTACGCAATGAAACAAATTAAGGAAGTGCTTGATATTCTTGGCGTTTAATTTATTAGAATGTTTATTTAAAAGTGAACAAAAAATAGACAAATTTTTTTAATTATGCTATATTATTAAAAGGTTAAAAAACTTAATTTTTAAAGTCAATGGCTTGAAAATTATTTAAAAATTTAAAAAAGGAGATAAAAATGGAAGTAACAAATAAATACAAAGGAACAAAAACAGAAGAGAACTTAAGGGCAGCATTTGCAGGTGAGAGCCAAGCAAGGAATAAGTATACATATTTTG
>CALWKJ010000059.1 GCA_944381225.1 uncultured Clostridia bacterium
TCTAAAAGCAAGTTTTGTAAGATGTGCAAAATTAGTTTAAGCACATTAAATAAAATAATGACAAATAGTGGTAATTTTAGAATAATTGCACTATTTAAGATTGCAAGAGTTTTAAAAATTCAAGTTTTTGCAATGTTTAATTAAAATTTTATAGCAAAACAGATAAAAATGAGTTTTCAAGAATTTTATTTTGAAAGTGTTATTTTATTATGACAAAATTACAATAGTTTACAACACAAGTCTTAATCCAGCCGAAGAAATATATAGTCGTACAAATGATAATGATGATAACAATGGAAATAGTAACAATGAAACAACAATTTATAAGAAAGAAATTGAAATTTCAGATGATGAAAATAAAAAATTGCCGTCCAAAGTTCAAACGACAATTGTTTGGCGGCACCAACAAAGTTCAGATTGAACTAAATATTTATTGTGATAGGTTAAGACTAACCATTTTCAACTGCAATATTTTTTTAAAGCAAATTAGTTTACGTCTACTAAATTAATATTTTTATGATGAAACAAATGGCGGTTTATTAACAAATTCTAACAATAGTAAAATTAATTAGAAATAATTTAATTTTAAAATTTAAAAAGTTATACAAATTCAACTTATAAGTGGCATTGACTTAAAGGTTGTTTATTATTTATTAATCACAAATAGAAACTAATGTTTTTTATTT
Organism: uncultured Clostridia bacterium; assembly: GCA_944381225.1. Classification (GTDB taxonomy): domain Bacteria; phylum Bacillota; class Clostridia; order Christensenellales; family UBA1242; genus UBA5893. The sequence continues at coordinate 687 of CALWKJ010000059.1, forward strand.
GTGGATAAATAATCATTCAACATTGATATAAAATTATCGTAATAAATTTTATTGCAGCTTGATATTTGTATATACGTTTTGTTTTCTTCTGGAAAAGTATGTATTGCAAAATGGCTTTCAGCAAGTAAAAATATTGCTGTATAACCAAATGGTTCAAAATAATGCTCTAAATGATCAATTATTGTAAAATTAGAGATTAATAATAAATTTTTAAAATCATTAAATAAAATTTGAGGATTGGTTTCTTTTATCCATATTTCTTTACTATATATTTTTGCTTGCATAAATATCTCCTTTTTTTGAAATAAAAAATTATTAGAGCGCAAAACAATCGTTATTTATATTTTGAGTTAATAATTGACGAATAAATTTAACTTTATTATTTCAAAAACACAAAATTTTTTATGAATGCTAATAGTATTAATTATAAATTATACAAAACAAAATGTCAAGTAGGTTGACAATTTCTATTATTTATGGTACACCAACAATAAAAGGATGGTTCATGTTAAATTTTTTAGGAATAGGCAATTCGTTTTCAACAAAACATCTAAATACTTCTGCATATTTTATTGAAAACCATATATTTTATTTAATTGATTGTGGGGAAAATGTTTTTGGTGAAATCAATAAATTGAGGCCATACAAGGAGTGTAACAAAGTTATCGTTCTTTTAACACATTTTCATAGTGATCATATTGGAAGTTTAGGAACATTTGTTTTTAGTTTATCTAATTATGGTTTTAGTAAAAATAATATTATATTGTTTAATCCTAATAAAAAAAAATTAAAACAAGTTGTTGCTTTATTTGGATTGTTTGAGGATTGTATAATAACGAATGATTTGAATTTATTAAAAAAACAATTTAAGTGCATTAAGCAAAAGCATTATAATGATAATTCCTATGGATATTTATTTAAACAAAAGGATGAATTGATTTATTTTAGTGGTGACACTTCAGAAATTCCAGACAAAATTGTGGATCTATTTAATGCTGGAGAAATAAGTAAGTTGTATATAGATACTACACTACAAGATTCTTGGGGATATCATTTACCTATTTCCAAATTGAAAACTGTCTTAAACATGAGATATGCTGATCGAGTGTATTGTATGCATTTGCCAGACGAATTAACTTATGAGGAAATAAAAGCTTATGGTTTCAATGTGGCTAATTCGATAAATAGAAATAAGGAGAATGAAAATGCAAGAAATTAATTACAATGAAATTATAGAAAATGATTTTGAAGAACCAATTTATAAACATTTATCACAACAAATTCTATATTTTTTAAATATTAATAATGGTTGTTCGTTTTGGGATATTATACATTATGTTGGCGGAAGTGAAAGAAGGGTCGTAAGATTACTTGATCAAATGGAAAAATTAAGTATGATACACATAGAAAATGATAGATTTTCGGTTAACAACGGTCATAAATTTTTTAATATTTGTTCTACATGTCATGGTAAAATGGTAGATACTAAAAATTTTGATAAAAAAATAACAGCTAAATTTATCGATATTTATTCTAAAAAACCAGCTCCTACATTTATATTTGACCAACGTCCAGTTACTTATGAAACAACAATAAATCGTGTTATGTATATGATAAATAGAATGGATATAGTAGGTAAAGATGTCGTAATGTTGGGAGATGATGATTTAACTGGTATTGCATTGGGGTTATTCGGTTTTTCGAAATCTATAGTAGTTCTTGATATTGATAAAAGAATTGTTGATTATACAAATTTAATAGCAAAACAATTCGATTTAAACATTAAAGCAATTTTGTTTGATGCAACTAAAGATATACCAAGAGAGTTAAAAAATAGGTTTGATACACTTCTTTTTGATCCAACACCAGAGCCAATCCCATTTGGAATATTTTTAAATACAGCTATTGAATTGTGCAAACCTTCTTCTACTATTTATACATCAATTTATTCTACAGCTATGGAATTTAACTATGAAATGCAAAAAGTGATTGAAAAAAGGAATTTACACATTACAGATATGTTACCACATTGGACAGATTACAAAAATATTGACAATCTTTATAGACAATCTGATTTGAAACTGTTTGAAAAATATAAAATAAAATTAGATGACGGAATATGTTTTACAGAAACATTTATTAGAATGATAAAAACACAAAAGACGAAAACTGTTAAAATGCAAATAAATCAATCCGACTTGCTTGGTAAAGCAACAAAGCGTGTATTAAAAGACAGTAAAGAAGATGTTGAGATTAAGAATAATAAATATTTAGATTCGTGTCTAGAAAAATTAAGGAGAAATATCAATGATAAGAATGTTAGACTTACAAATTATAGGAAAATGTAATTTAAAATGTAAATTTTGTTGTGGTGCACCCAAAAATATTATTGAACAACCATTTTATGTTGTAAAAAAAGTAATAGACAAGTTAAAAGTTATTAATATAGAAAGGATTGTTATAACAGGCGGAGAACCACTTATTTATCCCGACATTGATGAGGTTATTAAATACATATATGATTGCGGAATAGAAATATACCTTTCAACAAATGCATATTTTTTAGATAAGCATTTTGAAACTATCATTAAATATGTTTCTTGTATCGGAATTCCATTAGATGGATCTAATAGTTCCATATGTTCAGAAATGACCAGAAAAGGAGACCAATTAAGTGTCACTATTTCTGCAATAAATAAAATAAAAAGTGCTAATCCAAAAATAAAAGTAAAAATTGGAACAGTTGTTTCTAAAATAAATATAGATGACTTACAAAATATTAAAGAAATTTTATGTAATAATAATTATATTCCAGATGTTTGGAGATTGTATGAATTCAGTCCTTTAGGAGATGGAAAAATAAATCGAAGACAATTTGAAATTAAGACTAAAGACTTTATTGAAGCAACAGATAGGTTAAAAGAAAATGAGTGTCCAATTTTAATAAGTACTTTAACAAATGAAGATTCCAATGACGCATATATTTTCATTCATCCCAATATGGATATAATACTATTAACAAATGATGAATATAAAAAAGTCGGTAATGCTACTGAAATGTCTGTAGAAGAACTGGAAAATCTATTTCAAAATCAATCAACTATACTAAAACATCAAGAAAAAAATAGAAAGTGGCTTAATAAGGAGTAAATGAAATGGAAAATCAAATGCCTTTTATACTAATTAAAGCCAGTGGAATGCCAATGGTATCTGCATTAGAAGATAGTATCAGGGCAGATGGCTATAAAATAAAAAAAATATATAATTTGAGCAACGGATGGGGTATAATAAAACAATTCTATTTAAACAATAAAAATTCAGAAGAATTTAATCTAGAGGTTCAAATTCATGCTTGGTTAGAAAAATATTTGTTTGGTGAATCTGCATACATACTTTTTGTCGATACAGACAAAAATAAAAAATTAGAACAAAAATGTAGAGATGTTTTAAAAATAAAAAAAGACTTCAGAAACAAATATACTCTTTCCAGAGATGGTACATTTATGATAGCCATGGACATATTAAAAACACCATTTAAGCCACTGTTAAAATGGAAAAAGGGGAGATTAAAAGTTGGTATGTATCAATTTGATCCAGATATACCCCAAGAAGGTGTATTTAGAGGATATTATTTTAAATATGCTCATACACCTGATAATTTAACAGATTATAGAAGGCATATGGAAATTTTAAAATCATCGAATGTTTTAACAAAAGAAAATGAAATAAAACCGATGGAATGGAAAATTATAAAAAGTGCAATTATAGGTGATAATAAAACAATTAAAAAAATTATAAAACCTAATGAAGAAGAATTAATGTTTTAAGGAGAATAATTATGGCAAATTATAAAGAAAAAGAAATAAAAATTTTAAATGTAAATCCAATAGAGATAGAAAATAAACTACAAAAACTAGGTGCAAAAAAAGATTTTGATACAATTCAAAATATTGCAACTTATCAATTTCCTACAACTAAAACAAGATATACATACTTATTAAATCAATTGACTGAACCTAAAGCCGATTTACCAATATTAAAGCAAAAATTTATTAATTTTTTTACAGAAATGAATAATGTTGTGAATGGTGATGATTTAACAGAGTTGTGCGGTTATAAAGATTTGGACACATTTGCCAATAATCTTGATTTATCAAATAAAAATTTATTTAGTGAAAAATTTATTAATTATATAACGGAATTGCAAAATAGATTTTTTAAGTGGATAAGATTAAGAACGACAAATGGTAAAACAACGTTAACAATAAAGGAAATTTTTAGCCAAGAAGATAATTATCCTATAGATAAACTAAAAGAAGTCGAATTTGAAGTGAGTGATTTTGATACTACGGATAAATTTTTAAGAGAAATGGACTACTTTTGTGATTCTCATCAAGAGAAAAGAAGGATTCAGTATAAATTAAGTGGCATGGAAATTGTTATAGATTTCTGGCCTATGTTAAATCCATATGTTGAAATCGAAGGAGAAAATCCAGAAGATATTTACAGCCTAGTTGGACAATTAGGTTATAAAAACTCTGATGCAAGAGTAATGAATACAGATACTGTTTATTTGGAAAGAGGAATAAATAGAGAAGATTATATAGAATTAACTTTTAATAAACAAATAAAAAAATAGTTTAAATACCAAAATCAATGCTAAAATTAATTTAACAAATAAATTTATTATTTCCTTGCCTTAATATAGTTTAAAGTTTTATATGAAGGTATAGGTTATCTTTTATTACAAATATCATTTTTTTGAGATAAACTCATGAAAATGGTATTTTTTTATTTAGTTATTTACGTTTGAATATGTTATTGGAATCTAACATGTGCTTTAGTGATATTTTTTATTTTTCAATTGATTGATAATTTTCATTAACTGATTTTAAATTATTAATTAAGCTTTTCACATATTATAACAATTATACAATTTTTTTGTTACTATTTTCGTTGCATGTTCAAATGGTGAACATGCGATATTTTTATAATTTAGTTGAAAAGGCTAAAAAAAATATTTCCCGCAGGGACAAATGGTGTCCATGCGAGAATTGTAAGATTAATATGAAAATCTTTTCCCGCATTATCAAATGGTGATAATGCGATTATGTAAAAAAATATATGAAAAGTTTAAAACTTTTACCGTTGTGACAAATGCTGTCACAGCGAGAATTTTAAAATCATTTTAAAAGGAGGTGTAAAATGTAAAATTAAAACTAAAAACAAAAACAAAAAAAATTAAAAGGAGAAAAAAATGAAAAAGATTGATACGGGCAAACTTATGGAAGTAAAACTTAGAATTTACAGTTATGGAACAATTGAAAGGTTGAGTAAATGTTTTGAAAAGCATAGGGCCGATTTTAGAAACAAAAACGAATTTCTTGTTCATGTTATTACAAATGGTTTGGATATTTTAGAATTGCAAGATGAAAA
>CALWKJ010000060.1 GCA_944381225.1 uncultured Clostridia bacterium
GTTTTAGGATATGTTATACATTATAAAAATACCCATCCTAAAGAAGAAGTACATATTGTAACAAAAAATAAAAATATACTTGATAGACTAAATAAACAGGCTGATGACCTCACAGAATTGCAAGACAATTATAATAAGCAAGTACAAAAAATAAGACTTGCGACAAGCATTAAGCACGATAAAGAAGATATTGTCAACTATCTAAAAGCATTTATTTATAGTAATGAAGATGAAACACAAAACCGTCAAAAATTGATAGACACTTTTGTAAATTCGATTTATATATTTGATGACTATTTTACAATTTACATTGATGTTTTAGATAAGCAAGACATTATTACACTTAAAGAAGCACAGGAGCATTTGAGTTTTGCAAAAGATAAGTTCTTACAGCAAACTAATTGCTCCACCACCAAAAAAATAAGAACGCGTTGTCGTTCTTTTTTTGTGATTAAGAGTCATCTCTTAATGCTCTTTTGCATTAAGCAAAAGACATAACTTCGTTTCGTGGTTAAATATGTGCAAGCACATATTCTCCCCCTCAACTCGTTATCAGTGGGTCCGGGGTTCGAGTCCCCGACAGCCCACCACCAAAAAAATAAGAACGCGTTGTCGTTCTTTTTTTGTGATTAACATTGTATTAATTTAAATATTAAATAATCAATGTAAAATACAAATTAAATTTTTTGCAACCTTACGGTAGTTTTATTGACTTTTTATAATAACCATGAATATTATAATTTTTAATTAATTATTTTTTATAAATATATGTTTTAACAAAAAAAGTTGAAGTAAATTTATTAATTTACTTCAACAAATATGTTTACATTGACAAATCGGGTTCGTTTGATTTTGTTTTTGATAAATTTACCATCTTTTGTAAATCGTTTTGATCAACTTTTATAACCTTACCGCAACAAGGTTTAAATCTCACATCGCCATATACAAGCCAAATTATATTTGTTCCTTTTAAATCTTTTTTTGGCATATAACATTCATAACAATCACCATCTGTAAAAACAATTTTATTAATAGATTTCTTTTTTGAAAATGCTCTTGCTGCAGCGTCTATATTTGTTCCATAGCCCGGACGTTTAATTCTTAAATTATCTATGTCACTTGATGTTTTTATTTCTATAAACCCTTTTGTTGCATAATCAGCAAAAAATCCAACATAAAGTTTTGAACTTTTAAGAATAGGTTTTAACTGTCTTATAAAATTTTTTACCATTGTTGTAGATATTGACCCAGATACATCTATCATGACTTCAGTTTCAGCCTCATCTTCCTCGTCCAATTCTTCGAGTCTGTAAGCATAGTTATTTTCTGCTATAGACTTACGTTGTGACCAAATTGTTTCAGTTTTCTCAACTTCTCGTCGGAGTAACAATTTCCAATCAAGAATAGGTTTTGCCTCCCCAAGTCTGCCGAACTCAATGTTTTCCACTTCTGTATTTTTTAACTCTTGGTCTTTCATTTTTTCCATGTAACGCTTTGCACGCTCGAGTCTTTCCTTTCGATTTTCTTGAAACTCAGCTTTCTCATCAAACTGAGATGCGTCAAATTCCGGTATTTGGGCATTTGAATCTAACTGGCTATTTTTAGAAGTTTTACTTTGACGAAGCTTGTCATTTTGAGCAGATTTCTTCTTTTGTCCATTTTTTTGTTCTTGGCTTTCTTCAAATGCTTTTTCCCAAAGACTGTGGTCATCAGCAAATTGTTCGCCACCTCCAGCACCTTGTTCTTGATGTTGTTCACCTTGGCTTTGTTTACAAAAGTTGCCACTTTGTTTTGAACTTTGACTTTGGTCTTTTTGATTTTGCTCAAAAGAGTCTTGTTGTTTCTGCTCTTGTCCTTGCTGACCATTTTGCCTTTGGGCTTGACTTTTCTGACCTTGTTGTTGCTGTCCACTTTGTCCCTGATTTTGATTGTTCCCTGACTGTTGTTGCCTATTTTGTCCTTCTTGTCCATTATTTCCAAACCGTTGCTGTTGCTCTTGCTTTTCACGCAACAATTTCTCATAAAATTCTTCAGCACTATAATTCAATGCTTCTGGCATATTAACATAGCCTTCTTTAATCTTAAACCCATCTCGCTCCAAATTCGCATTGATTATGGCATCCGTTGCAATATTCCAAAGTTCAAAATCTCGTTTTTTACCGTTTTTGTCCATAATTCTATACATGTGTTCAAATTTCAAATGCATAAATTCGTGAGCAACAAGAAATAGTTTGTCGTCATCACTTAAACTTGCAAAATAGTTTGGATTAAAATAAACATTTTTCCCGTCAGTTGCTGCTGTATGAAAATCAGTACTAAATTCCAAGTTTGTTGCGGCAATTTGTGCACCAAAACGCGGAAATCTTACAAGCATTATTCTTTTAACATCTTGCAAAAGTTTTTTATCATATTCCATAATAAACTCCTTTATAATTAATTACTAACAAAATCAGCAAAAAAGTGAAATTACATCGTAGCTTGATAAAGACATAACATTCCTTAAAAAGCCACAACAGCAAAATGATATAATTCTTGAGACACTTTTTTTAATGCAAACCTATCTTGCACTGTAAAAACTATAATACAGTTTTGAGGAAGATAGTATCCATTGAATTCTCTATCCTTAACAAGTCCAACATATCTATTTTGTTGTTCTATTGAAATTTCATCTACCCCTTTAATAACAAAATAACATAAATTATATTTTTTGCATTTTTCATTAATTTTATCTGCAAATGGAGGTTTGTTCCCTGTAAAAAGAAATTTGTCGCTAACATTTGCTTTCATTGAAACACTTGGAGATAATTTCTCACTATCCACATTTTCAATAATGACACAAGTTGCTTTCGAATTTCGCTGTAAATCTATTAATTCTTTAATCATTTTACTAGCTCTCCTTCCTTTTTATATTTAAAAGTTGAAGTTTCTTTCAATTCTGCAATCTTTTCCATACGCTGTTCATCGCTTCCTGCCCAATACAAATCATAAACAGATAAATATTCTGGATCACAATACTTTCGTATAAATTCTCGGCATGCTCCAACTTGGTCTAAAGAGGCGTTTAATAGTCCTGCCATAGTTGCAAATTTTTCGTTAATTCCTCTTGGAAGGTCTGCTTGTGTGTATCTTTTTTCAATTATTTCTTCAACCGTGAGAGTTGGATTATTATAAAAGTCAAAAAATTCTTCTGCCCATTCTTCTCTTAGTTTTGTTTTTAATGTTGTTTGTAAAAATTTTTCAATATTTTTCCCTTCAAATTTACCAGCTTTTAAATCTTCCTCAAAGGCGTACAACATATTCGATATCGATACCCATCCACGAGGGTCATTAGTTTTCCCTCTACAGCCATTTTTGTCTAAATTATCCTCACCTACTTCTGGTTCTTCATAGAAATATCCCATATCTTTAATTTTTTCACTACGTCCATTTTCTAGATATTTTGAAAAAATATATCCAATAACTGATGGATGTATTTTATTTGGAATTGCATATCCGTATATCCACTCATTAACTTTTGGATCCATATCTAAAATATGGTCAAATCTCTTTTCAAGTGGTTCTGCCAAATCTTCTGCTACGCTTGAATATTTCTTCTGATTCCCTGTCGCAACAACAACTGTATTTGCAGGAAGTTTTAACCCTTTTCCGGTTTCAACCAACTTATTTAAAACAAGTGTATACACAAGTGATTGAACAGCAGGTTTAACATTTAAAAGCTCGTCAAGCATAATAACAACTTTTCCTTGTGCCGACTTCGAACGCTCATAAATAGTATCTGCAAGGTCGTAAAGATTTTGAATATTTTCCCCAATAAGTTTTCTTTCTTCTTCTGTTGCACAAGCCATAAGCGCTTGTTTTGCAAAGTCTGGTGGAATAGCCTGACCTGTTTGCAAGTTCATTGAGCCAACAACTTTTTCTGGGAACATATTGTTTGTTAATTTAATGAAAATTAAATTTGGATATAACTTTGTAAGTCTTTCAGTTTTACCTATTCCAGAAGGACCACGGAGCAAAACAGATTGCCCAGCGTCAATCCAACTTTCAATCATTTCGGTATCGGTCATTCTTCTGCACTGATTTTGAGGAGTTTTATCTGGATTCAATTTTTCAAGCCTTGACCTGCGAACTTGTGGCTCAAATGTGAGTTCTTTTTCATCTTCTTGTGTGATAGCGGAAGAAATACTCAAAGAACTATCAAGCGCTTCTTGTAGAAATCCTTTACCTTTGAAACAATAATTTTTATCCGATTTATATCTTTTATTTCCGTTTCCCTTACTCAATTCTTCGTGTAAATCATAGCCATTAAAAATCGCACGCAATGGACTGTTTTGCCACATTGTATGTTCTGTTTTGCCATATTTTGGATAGAAAGGAATTCCTGACATAATTCCTTCTTCCGATTTTACATAAATAGTTTTAGCAGTTCCATTTCCAATAGGATTGATAGACCTTGGAAGTTCATCCCAATTTTTTATTTTCCATTTGATTGGTTGAACTTCGGCCCACATAGGAGTTCCGTCTTCTGGTGCTTTTGTTTTGTCCTTATATTCAGAGTCATGATCATATTTTTCTGAAATAACTCTAACATACTTTTTGCCACCATATTCAAACTCTTGGTTTTGTTCAAAACTGCCGTCTTCTTTCATATATCCGGTGTAGGTTTTACCGGTTGGAGTTAATTTACGTGCATTATATAATTTTTCTAATTCGCTACTATTTCTTGCTTTATCTTGTGGATAAGAGCCAAATTCAATAGTGTAATATAAAATTTTGCCACTTTTATCCTTAAAAGGCTCAATTTTAAAGTCGCGCGACGCGCTTCGCGCGGAGATTACAGATGAGAGATTAAGGTGTAAAGCTGGACACAGCCCAGCGCTCTTTTTGTCTGCATAGTCATGGTTAAGCGAGCCATCACTTCCTACTTTGTAAACATCATTCTCAGTGTCGGCCGAGCGCAGCCAATGCCAAGTCGATTGTCTATCCTTAGGACCTTTTCTTAGTCCGCCAAGTAAGTCCCCATTCATAACAGCGTAATCTGAAGCGTAAACATAACGTTTATCTGAATCTATGCCTTTCATTTCATCATAAGTTTCAAAGAACACATAATCTTGGGTATCAAACGCAGAGTTACCTGTTTTTTGATTTTCGTCAGTATTGTCAAGACGTGTTCTTACAATAAAATCTTTTAATTCTGCCATATTTTAACTCCTTTAATTAAAATAATTCTATCAAATTTTAAACCTAAAGTAAATACCAATTTAAATAAATTTTCATAACAATATAATGCAAAGACTTAACATAATATTTACTCTAAATTTTTATTTAATTTATCAATAGACATAGTTAAAAATAAAGCAGTTCAATCAGTTGAATTGCTTTATTTTAACAAGTTAATCCTAAAATCTATTAATTCTTTAATCATTTTCCCCGCACTTCTTCTTTTTTAAATTTTTAAAGAGGCTCTGCTATATCTTCGGCAACCGTTGAATATTTCTTCTGATTCCCTGTCGCAACAACAACTGTATTTGCAGGAAGTTTTAACCCTTTTCCGGTTTCAACCAACTTATTTAAAACAAGTGTATACACAAATGATTGAGCAGTTAGTTTAATATTTAAAAGGTCATCAAGCATAATAACAACTTTCCCTTTTGCTGTTTTTGAACGCTCGTAAGTTGTGTCAGCAAGTTTAAAAAGATTTTAAATATTTTCCACAATAAGTTTTCTTTCTTCTTCTGTTGCACAATTCATAAGCACTTGTTTTGCAAAATCTGTTTGAATAGCCTGACCTGTTTGCAAATTCACTGAACCAACATTTTTCTTTTAATAACCTCTGTATCCGTCATTATTCTATGAGCATGAGCTGGAGTTTTATATGATTTAATTTTGCAAGTAGTGACTTGCGAATTCTTGACTATGCTTGAAATTCTTTTTCATCTTTTTGTATAACAGTGAAAGTACGAGACAGAGAACGAACAAACGCTTCTTGCAAAAAGCCATTTCCGTCAAAATTAAAGTTTTCATCATTTTTATATTCTTCGTTTCCGTTTCCACTATCAATTTCGTTATAAAGG
>CALWKJ010000061.1 GCA_944381225.1 uncultured Clostridia bacterium
ACTTGTGCTACATTTGGCAAAGTTACCGACTATGGAATTAATGATGTTAACAATATGGGAGCAGCAATGGCACCTGCAGCAATGAATACTTTAATAGCACATTTTAAGGACACAAATACAAAGCCGGAAGATTATGATTTGATTTTGTCGGGAGATTTGGGGAAATTGGGAAGTGAAATTTTAATAGACTTAATGGAAGACCATGGTTATAAATTAGGGCTAAATTATAAAGATTGTGGGCAAATAATATTTAAAAGAAATCAAAATGTCCTAATGGGCGGAAGTGGATGTGGTTGTAGCGCAACCGTTTTTAATTCTATTATTTTAGATAAAATAAAAAAAGGTGAATATAAAAAAGTATTGTTTATGGCTACAGGCGCACTTTTAAGCACAACGAGTTCTCAGCAGGGTGAAAGTATTCCAGGAATTGCGCATGCAGTTGTAATTGAGGGGGAATAATATGAATGAATGGTTTGTATACTTAATTGTTTTTTTAACCGGTGGAGTTGTTTGTTTTATTGGGCAAATATTAATAATAAAAACAAAAATGACATCTGCAAGAATTTTAGTTACATTTGAACTTTTAGGTGTTGTACTTGTTGCTTTAGGCATTTTTGATCCTATAAGTTCATTTTGCAAAGCTGGAATTAATGTGCCAATTATTGGATTTGGCGCATCTTTGGCAAAGGGTGCAATAAATGCAGTAAAATCTAAAGGTGTTTTGGGTATATTTACTGGTGGACTTGAAGCAACTGCAGGAGGAATTGCTGCAGCAGTATTTTTTGCATTTATATTTGGTATAATATTTAAAGCAAAAACAAAAAAGTTTTAGCAATTTGTTTATATATTTTGCATATATAATAACATGAGCAACTTGTGTAAAAAACGAAAATTATTTATGCCTTTAAGATATAAAATAGCTTTGACTATTTGCTCATTAACGCTTTTTATTATAGTTGTATTTGTATATTTAAATAATGTTGTAAATCCTGTTATAATTGAATCAAGCGAAGCTAAAACTCGCTCTTTGTCCCAGCAGGCTGTTGAACAAGCCATATACGAAACAATAAATGAAACATCAATATATGACACATTAGTAATGATTGCAAGAGATGAACAGGGAAATGTTTCATACATTACCACAAACACACTTCAAATTAACATACTTGCAAGAGAATTATCTAAAAACGCTCAAGCAAAACTAGAAAATTTGGGAGCTAAAGGAATAGACATCCCGTTAGGTACTTTTACTGGCATGCCAATTTTTGTTGGCAGAGGTCCAAATATAAATGTTAAATTATTACCCATTGGAAGCATATATTGTAAATTTAGTTCAAAGTTTATTGATGCTGGAATAAATCAAACCAACCATAAAATATATTTAACAATAACAACAAACGTTTCTGTCATACTGCCAACAGCAAACCAAACAGTACAAACAACAACAGAAGTTATGATTGCTGAAAGCATAATAGTAGGTAAAATTCCAGATACATATTTAAACTCTTCAAGTATTGACGATATGCTTAACTTAATTCCTGGAAATTAATTTTATAAAATCCTCTGGAAAAGGTATTTCAAGTGATATTCGTTGCCTTGTTGCTGGGTGAACAAAAGACATTTCTTTGCAACACAATGCTGTATGAGATATAAATTCACTTTTTTCTCCATATAAGCTATCACCCAAAAGGGGATGACCAATGCTTGATAAGTGTACTCTAATTTGGTGAGTTCTTCCATGCTCTAAATTGATTTTTATTAAACTATAATTGCTATAATTTTTAATTAAATTTACATAAGTTTTAGCACTTTTACCACTTATTGATGTGGCTCTTTTATTTAAGTTTATACCATTTATATTTTTTAATGTTTCTATGCTTTTTTCTATTTTTATTTTATCATCATTAAAAGTTCCCTCGCATAAAGCATAATAAGTTTTATCTACGTTTCCATTCTGATTTAAAAAGTTGGCAGATAAACTATTTTTTGCAACAAGAACCATTCCACATGCTTCCTTGTCTAGTCTATTGATTATTCTAACAACAAAATTAGAATCTTTTTTTTCCATATAACCCATAATGGCACCACATAAATTAAATTTAAAATGTGATTTCGATGGCATTGTAGCCATCATGCTTGGCTTGTTAACTACCAAAACTTCATCATCTTCGTATACAACATCTAGAGGTATTATGCAAGAATAAACACTCGTTTTTGTGTTTGGATTTAAATTTATTGAAATTGTATCACCATCGTTTACTATTTCATTAATAAAACATTTTTCTCCGTTAAGTAAAATAAAACCAAATTCTTTCCTTAAATTTTTTAAAAAATTTTCGCTGTAATTATTCATTTTTAAATACGAATATATTGTTTGTTTTTGTTTTGGAGATTTAACAATTATGTTTTTGTATTGATTATCCATGATAGTAAGTTTATAATATTTTTTTTAATATGCAAAATATTTGACAATATTTTTTTTATATGATATCTTTTATTTGTTTTGAAAGACTATGATGAAAGACTAGTAACTATTCTAAATTCAAGCAGAGATGAAAATTCGTGGCTGAAAAATTTTCTTTGAATATTGTAGTGAATTCCCTTTCTAGTTGCCAGCTGAACAGCAATAAGTAAGATTGGTCGGGAAATCCCGTTATAGATTAAACGAGTGTGCTTTGCATAATTTAGGTGGTACCGCGGAATTTTTTCGACATAAAATTTGCAAAGTTTTTTTTGTAAAGGAGAATAAATGGAAGAAAAAATTGAAAGATTTTTAAAAGAGGCCATGTTTGAAATTGATAATTGCAAAAGCCTTAAAGAACTAAGTGATGTAAGAATAAAATTATTGGGTAAACAAGGAGAACTTACATCATTTTTAAAAGCGATGAAAGATGTACCGAAGGAAAATCGTCCAAAAGTTGGTCAACTAATTAACAACGCCAGGGATGTTGTTATTTCTAAAATTGAAGAATTGCAATCTTCACTTGAAGAAACTGAATTAAATGAAAAATTAAAAAATGAAAAAATCGACATTACTGAGCCATCGCAAACAGTAGAAAAAGGCGAAATACATCCATTATATAAAGTTTTTGACAAGTTAATAGATTGTTGTGTAGAAATGGGATTTAAAGTTCTTACTGGTCCAGAAGTGGAGTATGATTATTACAATTTTGAAGCATTAAATGTACCTAAAGACCATCCAGCAAGAGATATGCAAGACACATTCTTTATAAACGACAACATACTTTTAAGGTCGCAGACTTCTTCTGTACAAGTAAGAGCTATGGAAAAATTAAAACCACCTTTTAAAGTTGTGAGCCCTGGTAGAACATATAGGGCAGATAGCGATGCAACCCACAGTCCGGTTTTTCATCAATTTGAAGGACTTGTAGTCGATGAAAACATTTCTTTAATTGATTTAAAATCAATGTTAACTAAGCTTTTATCCATGCTTTTTGGTGAAGGCACGAAAATACGATTTAGACCATCTTATTTCCCATTTACTGAGCCAAGCGTTGAAGTTGATGCAACATGTCCGTCATGCGGGGGAAAAGGTTGTAAGTTATGCAAAGGAACAGGCTTTATGGAACTTTTAGGTGCTGGAATGGTGAATCCTAAAGTGCTTGAAATGAGTGGAATAGACAGTAAAAAATACACCGGCTTTGCTTTTGGTCCCGGAGTGGATAGGCTTGCAATGGTTGTAAATAAAATACCAGATCTTAGAATGATGTTTGAAAATGATATGAAATTTTTAGAACAATTAAAGTGAGGATAAAAAAATAAATGAAAGTAACATTAAATTGGTTAAGAGATTTTGTTGATATTGATGTTGCACCAGAAAAATTGGCGCAATTATTAACAAATTCTGGAAATGAAGTTGAAGAAATAATATATCAAGACAAATATTTAAAAAATGTTGTCGTTGGTAAAATTTTAGAAATAAATAAACATCCAAATGCAGAAAGACTTGTTGTATGCAAAGTTGATATAGGCACAAAAATAACGCAAATTGTAACAGCGGCAAAGAATATTAAAGTAAACGATTTAGTTCCTGTTTCGTTGGCAGGTGCAAATTTAGCTAATGGTATACACATAGAAAATTCAAAGCTTAGAGGCGTTGATTCTTTTGGGATGTTTTGTTCTGTTGAAGAATTGGGTGTAACAGACTATGACGGCGAAAAAGATGGAATTATGATATTAGACAATGATGCAGTTGTAGGTCAAAATATAAGTGATGCACTACTAATGAATGATGTTATATTTGATATAAATGTAACTGCAAACAGACCTGACTGTATGAGCATAATTGGTATAGCTAGAGAAATTAGTGCACTTTTAAACAAACCATTAAAGGAACAAAAATTAGTTTATGAAACATGCAAGCAGGATGATGTTACTAATTATGTATCTGTTAATGTTTTGAATGAAACATTATGCCCAAGATACATGGCTACTGTTATTAAAAACATAAAAATACAAAAATCTCCAAAATGGCTTAGAGCAAGATTAGTAAGTGTGGACATTAAACCAATAAATAACATTGTTGATATAACAAATTATGTTTTGGTTGAATATGGTCAGCCGATGCATGCCTTTGATCAAAAATTTTTGGATGGAAAACAAATAATAGTTAGAGTTGGGGCAAAAGGCGAAAGCATAAAAGTATTAAATCAAAATACTTATGAAGTCGATGAAAACACACTTTTAATTTGCGACAAAAACAAACCTGTTGTTATTGCTGGAATAATTGGTGGATTAAATAGTTGTGTTAATGAATTAACTGAAACAGCAGTTTTTGAGTGCGCATGTTTTGAAAGGTCAATAATAAGAAAAACAAGTAGGAAAATAGGCGTAAGAACGGATTCAACTGCCAGATTTGAAAAAGGTGTAGACCTTGGGTCTCCTGAAATTGGAATGAAAAGAGCTTTAAATCTTGTATACACATTAAAAGCGGGAGAAATTGTTAGTGGAATTATAGATACAGCCAAGAAAGCTCCAAAGAAAAAAAGTTTAAATTTTTCTTTAAAAAATATCTTTAAAATTTTAGGTTTTAAAATCGAATCTGATACAATTTTAAATATTTTAAACAATTTGACAATTAAAACTGAATTAGACGGCGATACTTTAAAGTGCGAAATACCTGTATATAGAACTGATATTGAAAATGATGCTGACATAGCAGAAGAAATAATAAGAATGTACGGATATGATGTTTATGATAATTTTAATACGGCACCGTTGTGCAACGCATCAATAACTATTGGAGAACATGACAGCGTACTGCTTTATGAACGAAAAATAAAACACATGCTGTGCGATTATGGATATTACGAAACTGTAAATTTTTCTTTATGTAACCATGATGTTTTAGACAAATTATTAATATCCAAGTCATCAAATCTGTACAACATGATAAAAATAGAAAATCCTATCAGCGAAGATATAAGTTATTTAAGAACTACAATGGCTAATGCAATTTTAGCCACAGCCAGTAAAAATATTGCACACAAAAACACAGAATTTAAAATTTTTGAAGCCGGAAGAATATACTTGCCAAAATCATTGCCATTGAATGAACTGCCAAATGAAGTTAATATGATGTCTATTTGCTCAACTAATCAAAAAGATAATTTTTACACTTTTAAAGGTATTATTGAAAATATATTAAGAGATTTTAATTTAAGCTATAAGTTAGTTTATTCATCATTAAGTTATTTGCATCCAGGAATAAGTGCTGATGTAATTAATGAAGATAATAATGATGTTTTGTGTTCTTTTGGACAAATTCATCCAAAAGTTTCAAAAAATTTTGAATTGCCAACAAAAACTTTTTACGCAGAAATTAATATTGACAAATTACTTATGTTAAAACCAAAATCTCATTCCGTAAAGATGATTTCAAAATACCCATATGTAGAAAGAGATTTAGCAATAATTTGCGATGAAAATATTACCGTGGGACAAATTCTTGAAAGTGTAAAAAAATCTTGTGGAAAATTATATTATAGTT
>CALWKJ010000062.1 GCA_944381225.1 uncultured Clostridia bacterium
TGTGGCTCTTTTTTTGTTATTTAAACTAACGCTTTGCGTGTGCCCATTTTTCGAACCTTGTCTTGCTTGTTTAAAATTAAATTTAAATGTTAAAATTTTTATTATTTTATTATTTAAATAATTATTTTTTATTATAAATAAATATTTTTTTATTTTAATTATTAAATTATTTTTATTTAAAATTATATATTAAAAATATTATTTAAATTAAATGTTTTTTTAATAATATTATTCTATTAATCTCTATCATCAAGGCGAAGAGCATTACTATTAATAAGCTCTTCGTTTTTTGTAATAAGTGGTTGTATGCTTTCGTATCCATACTTTTCTCTTATTTTGTCTATTGCTTTATTTAATTGTTTTTTATTGTTTTTTTTATCAAAAAAATTTAATTGATTTATTGCAGTTTCATCTTGTAAATTTGAAAGACTTATTCTAACGCTTCTAATTAATGTAAAATTATCCCACATTTTTTCAATCATTTTTATACTTTCATTGTAAATGTCTTTTGCTGTGTTTGTTAAATTATTTATTGTATGGCTTTTTGATGTCCAAGTCAGTTCATTTGTTCTTAAACTTATATGAATGGTTGAACCTACCAAATTTTTTTTTCTAAGTCGTGTTGCAATTTCATCGCACAAAAACATTACTACACTTTTCATCTCTGCCATGTTTTTTATATCAACTATTGTCGTTGTGCCGTTCCCAATGCTTTTTACTTGTTTAACATCAAAAGCACTTGCAATTTCATCGTCATCAAAGCCTTGTAATTTTTTTTGTAAACTTTCGCCAACTACTCCAAATTTTGCTTTTATAATTTTTGTATCATAATTAGCCAAATCTCCAAGAGTGTAAATATTCATTTTGTTTAATTTTATCTCTAATTTTTTTCCTATTCCAATTATGCTGTTTAGTGGAAGATGATATGTTTGTTTTTTAAATGTTGAAAATGGAATTTGTGTAACTGCGTCAGGTTTTTTCATATCACTGCCAAGTTTTGCAAATATTTTTGAAAAACTTATGCCAACCGATATTGTAACGCCTATTTCTTCTTTTATTCTCTTTCTAAGAGTATTTGCGATTTCAAGGGGAGTTCCAAAAAATTTTAATGTGTCAGTTATATCAAGCCAGCATTCATCAATTCCAAATGGCTCAACTCTATCTGTGTATTCTTCATAAATTTTTCTTATTTTTTTGGAATATTTTTCATATACGTCGTGGTGAGGTCTAACACAAACAAGGTCTGGACATTTTTGTTTAGCCTTAAAAATTACATCTCCCGTTTGTACTCCATACATTTTGGCAATATTATTTTTAGCAAGAACAATTCCATTCCTTTTGGATTTTTCTCCAGTAACGGCAAGTGGTAAATCTTTTAAACTTGGATTTAATGCACTTTCAACAGAAGCAAAGAAATTGTTCACATCACAATGTAATATTATTCTTTGTTTCATTTGCACTTAAATCTCCTTTTTGTTATAATCTTTTATAGTATTTTTTACATATTAACAATTTTAATATGACAAAATAAAGGCAATTTATGAAAATTTTATTTAAAAATGCAAAAATATTAAATTTAGATATCAAAGAAGGAATAATTAATGGCAATGTTGTTGTAGAAAATGACACAATATCAAAAATAACAACATCTGCAATAAATGAAGATTTTGATTTGGTGATAGATGTTAAAGGAAATTTGCTAATGCCGGGTTTTGTTGATACGCACTGTCATTCTCCAATGACTGTTTTAAGGGGAATATGCGATGATGCTCCCTTAGACGAATGGCTTTATGAAAATGTTATTCCATGCGAGAATAAACTTACAAGTGAAGATGTTTATTGGGCAGAAAAATTGGCAATTTTAGAATATTTAAAAGCAGGTATAACATGCATTGAAGAGGGATATTTTAAAAATGAATCCATAGTAAAAGCGCTTAAAGAATGTAATTTTCGAGCAAGGGTTGGCTTTGGCCCAACAACAAAAACCTCCAATGTTGATAACTTTACATTGTTAAAAAATGAAAAAGCAATTATAGAAGAATCAAATCTTATAAAAAGTGTGTGTTTTGTACATTCGATATATACAATAAACGAAAAAGAAATTTTAGAATGTGTAGATTACACTGCAAAGAACAATATACCAAGAAGTATCCATTTAAGCGAAACGCTAAATGAGGTTGGAGATTGTACCGTTAAACACAATGGGAAAACACCAGTGCAATACTTGGAAGATTTGGGCTTTTTTGATAGACAAACGTTATGTTATCACTGCGTGCATATGGACAAAGATGATTTGCAAATATTGGCAGATTATAATGTTAGCGTATCAACATGTCCGTCTTCAAATATAAAATTAGCAAGTGGAATAGCTCCAATATACGCTATGCAAAATAAAGGAATAAACATAACAATAGGCACTGACGGCGTTGCTTCAAACAATAGTTTAGACATGTTTAAAGAAATGTTTTTAGTTGCCACATTAAGCAAAGTTAGCATATATGACGCTAGTGTAGTATCTGCAAGAGAAGTGTTAAAAATGGCGACATTAAACGGTGCAAAGGCACTAGGCTTTGATGTTGGCGAAATTAAAGTTGGCAAAAAAGCTGATATTATTTTAATTAATATCAATCAACCACATTATTATCCTCAAGTAAACTTGCTATCTCATTTGGTATATGCTGGAAAAAGTGGGGATGTTTATTTAACGATGGTCAATGGCAAAATACTATACGAAAATGGAAAATTCCACATTGGAGAAGATGAAAATAAAATATATGAACAGATAAATAAAATAAGGGAGAGAATAACAAAAAAATGAACATACAAGACACATTGGCAAGTGAATTTAAAATAAGAGTAGATAGAGTTGAAAATATTATCAACTTAATTGATGAAGGTTGCACAATACCGTTTATAGCAAGATATAGAAAAGAATTAACGGGCAGTTGTGATGACCAAATCTTAAGAGAATTTTATGACAGATTGACATATTTGAGAAATTTAGAAAAAAGAAAACAAGAAGTTGAATCTTCAATTAAAGAACAAGAAAAGTGGAGCGACGAACTGTCTAGCAAATTAAGTTTAGCAAAAACTTTAACAGAGGTTGAAGATATATATAGACCATATAAACCAAAAAGAAAAACAAGGGCTTCGGTTGCTATTGCTAAAGGCTTAGAGCCTCTTGCTGACATATTGATGGCTCAGCAAACAAAAGAAAACTTATTAGATATTGCAAGCAAATTTATAAATTTAGAAAAAGAGGTAAATTCAAGCGAAGATGCCTTAAATGGTGCAAAGGACATTGTTGCAGAAAGAATTAGCGATGACAGCGAACTAAGAAAAATACTAAGAAAACTATTACAAGACAAAGCAGACATAAAAACAACACTAATAGAAAATGAAAAATCTAAGACATACGAAATGTACGCAAAATATACTGAACCAGTAAGCAAAATTCCAAGTCATAGGATACTTGCAATAAACAGAGGCGAAAAAGAAGATTGCTTAAAGGTAAATATCGTTTTAGATGAAAACATTGCAATTGGAGAAATTAATAAATTATACTTAAAAGAAAACAAATCAACATATGATGTTATTAAAGAAACAATAAAGGATAGTTATTCAAGGCTTTTATTTCCATCATTAGAGAGAGAACTTAGAACATTTTTAACAGATAGGGCAAACGAACAAGCAATAAAAATGTTTGAATTAAACTTGAAACCACTGCTTTTAACTGCTCCACTTAAAAACAATGTTATTTTGGGTTTGGATCCGGCATATAGAACGGGTTGTAAAATTGCAATTATCGATAAAAATGGCGATGTTTTAGACACTACAGTTGTTTATCCAACCCCACCACAATCAAAAACTGAAGAAAGTATAGAAAAGTTAAAAACACTAATTGAAAAATATAAAGTTGACACAATTTCCATAGGCAATGGCACAGCAAGCAAAGAGAGTGAAATTTTTGTTAGTGAATTAATAAAACATGTAAATAGAAAGGTAAATTATGCTGTTGTAAATGAAGCCGGGGCATCTGTTTATAGTGCATCAAAATTGGGCGCTCAGGAATTTCCCGATTATGATGTAAGTTTAAGAAGCGCTGTAAGCATTGCAAGAAGACTTCAAGACCCACTAAGTGAATTAATAAAAATTGATGTAAAATCAATAGGTGTTGGGCAATATCAGCATGATATGCCTCAAAACAGATTAACAGAAGTGTTGACAGGAGTTGTTGAAGATTGCGTAAACAGCGTTGGAGTAGATTTAAATACTGCTTCACCAAGTTTACTTAGTTATGTTTCTGGAATGAACAGCGCAATAGCAAAAAATGTTTGTGAGTATAGAAAAAAAATAAAGCATTTTAAATCAAGAGAAGAACTTTTAAATGTTCCAAAACTTGGTCAAAAAGCTTACGAGCAATGCGCTGGATTTTTAAGAATAACAGATGGAGTAAATGTTTTGGACAACACAGCAGTGCACCCAGAAAGTTACGAGAGCGCAGAAAAATTGTTAAAATATTTTAACTTTTCAAACGAGGACGTTAAGGATAGAAAAATTGGGAATCTTAAAGAACTAGTGCAAAACGAAGGTGAACAAAATATTGCAAATTATTGCAATATTGGTGTTCCAACGCTAATAGACATTGTAAATGAGTTAATGAAACCAGGTAGAGATATAAGAGAAAGCATGCCCAAACCAATTTTAAGAAGCGATTTGTTATCACTTGAGGACCTTAAAGAAGGGATGATTTTGTCTGGGACAGTTAGAAATGTTATAGATTTTGGAGCTTTTGTTGATATTGGCGTTCATCAAGACGGACTTGTTCACATATCACAAATTTGCGATAAATACATCAAACATCCAAGCGAGGTTTTAAAGGTTGGAGATGTTGTAAATGTAAAAGTTTTATCCGTTGATGTTGATAAAAAAAGAATTGCACTTTCCATTAAAGATGCGGACATAAAAGACGCAAATACGCAGTAAATCTTTATTATAAAAAGTTTGCTTTATTTGATGCGTTGTGCAATAATGTATTTATGAAAAGTAAAAAGAGTTTTTTGGAAAGGAAAATAAAACCTAAAAAGTTCGACGCCTTTAATGTCATAAATTTAATGCTGTTTGTTGGCGTTGTAGTAATGTTTATAATATCGTTGGGCTTTTGCATAAAAGATTTAACTTTATCTACCAATAAAAATGAATATATAATACCTATCTTGCAAAGAGTTTTAGCTATTTTAATTGCTTTTGTTCCTTTGCTTTTGAAAAAAATATTTAAAATAGCATTCCCCAAAATGGCTACAAGCATTTTTTATTTATTTTTATTTTTAAGTATTTATCTTGGAACATTTTTAAATTTATATCAAAAAGTAGAAAGTTGGGATATAATAATTCATTTCTTGTTTGGGTTAATAGCAGGCTTTTTTGTCATGTTTTTAATTAATGAATTGATAAAAAATAAAGAAAAATTGAGTGTTTTTTTAG
>CALWKJ010000063.1 GCA_944381225.1 uncultured Clostridia bacterium
AAAATTTAAATTACCTTTTAAAAGAAATAGACAAAGAGAATGAAAAGCTTGAACAAAAGTACATAGAGTCTAAAAAAAATATGTTAAATTTGGAGGATAAATAAATGACAACTAAACAAGTCTTGTATTTAACTGCAATGTTTTTAGGAAAGGAAGAACTGCTAAACTGCCCATATTTTACTGGTGAAGAAACAGAAATTTCATCTGAAGATAAAAAAGAGTTGGAAATTTTAAATAGATGTTTGAATTTAATTATAAGCGAAATATCTACTGATTATCTACCAATTTATAAACAAAAAAAAGTAACATTTGCAAATAAAGAATACAATTTGTCTGATATTGATGAAAATATTTATCAAATTGTTAAAATTCAAGATAAATATAATTGCAATGTTAGATTTAAAATTTATGATAATATTTTAAGTGCAGATGTAAAAGACGCAACAATTACTTATACATCATTCGCACCAAAGTGCGAATTGGATGGCGATGTTGAAAACTTTGCAGGAAAAATCCATGACAGAGTTTTGGCGTATGGTACGGCAATGGAATATTCATTTATTAGTTCACTTTATGACGACGCTACAATATGGGAATCTAGATATAAAAATTCACTATTAGTACTTTCACAAAAAAAGCACAATGTTGTCATGCCTAAACGGGGGTGGTTTTAATGTTTTATTCAAAGCCTTTACTTACAAAAAAAGTCACTAATTATAAAGTTTCTTTTAGTGCGTTTCAATCTGGTATGAACAGTGAAATAGATGAGGGCATTTTGCCATATAAGTATGCCAAATCTTGTTATAATTATTGTATAGAAAATGGAGCATTAAAGGATGGAATAGGATTTGAAAGTGTGAAGTTTCCAAAATCTTTAGACGATTTAGAAACAGAACGCGAAATTCTGTTGGAAAAAAATGAACAGCCAAAAGCACTTTGGGTTTACAAATATTTTGATGCCAAAAAAAATGTTTCAGATTACAGGTTAATGTTTTATATAACAAGTGGAAAAATAAAGTGGTTTCAAATTATAACTCCATACATTTACACCTTTGGAATGGCAGGTGTACTTTATTCTGAAGGAGTGCCTAATGCAGTTAATTATAGATTAAACGGTGTAGATTATATGATATTTTCATCTGCAACTGATGGTATGTGGAAATACACAGCATATAAAACGGCTCAAAGAATAGAAAATGGCCCTAGCATAGTTTCGATGTGTTTGCATTATGAAAGATTGTTTGCCATTGTTGAAAATGGCGAAAGAAACAGATTAAGCTTTTCAGCAAACTTAGATCCAACAAACTGGAATGAATCACTTGATGAAGGTGGCTTTATTGATATGCAAGACGAAAGGGGACCATTGAACTGTGTTGTTAGTTTTAATGATTATGTTTATGTGTTTAGAGATTTTGGAGTGGCAAGAGTATCTGCATATGGAGATCAATCATCATTTAGTGTCAGTCAACTTTTTGTTTCTAGTTCAAAAATATATGGAAAATCTGTGTGCGTATGTGGAGACCAAATATTATTTTTGGCTAGAGATGGATTGCATACTTTTAATGGTTCTACAACATCTAAACTTACTTTAGGTATTGAAAGTTTATTAAAAAATGTATTAAATGAAAATTGCACTGCACTTTATCATAATGGCAAATACTATTTAGCTTGTAAATTGAATTTTAATGATGATGAAAAAGTGGGTTGCGAAAATTATAGCGACGGATATGTTAACAACGCTTTAATAGAATACAATTTAAATACAGGCGAAGTAAGCGTGTCAAGGGGTATTGATATTTGCTCAATGGTGGTTGTTGACAATGGGTATTTTTGCAAAGTGTTGGCTTGTTTTAATGGAGAATATAGATTTAAAATTGGTCAGATGACAAGAGACGGAAAACTTTTTGGAGAGCCATTAAAAAAATGCTGGGTGTCTCCAAAAAGCAATCTTTCCTATCCTACAAAAATGAAAAGAGTTAAAGAAGTTTTGGTAAAAACCAAATCAGATTGTAAGGTAAAAATAGAAACCGAAAAAGGCTATAAAATTTACAATGTTGTTGGTTCAAACAAAACACAAAGATTAAAAACAAATGTATACGGAGAACAGATTGAAATTTCATTTATTTCTCAAACAACAGATACAACAGAAATTTCTTGTCCTCAAATTACAATAGGGGTAACGGCATGATTGACCCTAAATTAATTAGTTACTTTAATAAGTTGGAACAAAGAAAAAACAATTATATAAACAGGGGGAATGAAAATGTATCAATATACTTTTAGTAATGACGATACTAAAGAAATAACAGAAAAAACAAAAAATTATTCTAATCTTCTGAAAGGATTTGAAGAGGTTGACAAAAAATTTTCATCTCAAGATGACGGCCCTTTAAATTTAGAAAAACAAACCTTTGAAAAGTTGACGGATGATGAAATAGCATCTAAAGCCGAAAACAGTTTGAGTGAATATAAAAACAATGAATTAGACAATATAAATTCAACATATGATACAAAAAACCAAACTATAGACACTCAAATAGAAGATGCAAAGACTGATGCGACAGCAAGAAAGGATGAAGCAAAAGAGTTGTACTCATCTCTTAAACAGCAAGCGTCAAACGATGCTGTAAAAAGAGGTCTAAGCAGATCTTCGATAGTGATTAATATTTTAGATGCATTTGATCAAAACATGATAAAAGAGTATAACAAAATCAATGAGGAGATAACTTCTAAAATCGATTCGCTAAACAACGAAAAAAATCTCTTGACAGAACAAAAACAAAATGCCCTCAATGCTTTTGACATAGCTTATGCAGTAAAACTTTCTGAAAAAATTGATGAAATAAATAAAAATTTACTTGAAGAAGAACAAAAGGTAATTGAATATAACAATGAAATAGCTCAAAAAGAGGCAGAATATGAGGCAAACAGGAAGAAAGATGCTTTAGAATATGCCACTTATGTAGAAAAATATGGCTATGATGGTATTGAAAAAATGAAACAACAAGAAAAATACCTTTTAGCTAAAGATTATCTTATGTCTTTAAGCAAAGAGGAAGCCCTAGATGAATTAAACAGCAATAGAGTTTATAATTCTGAATTGGGTTCAATTAATTTTAATAAACTTAAAGTTCTGTTAACAGAGAGAAAAGACTAGAGAATTATGTGGAATGAGGTTTTTTCTGTTGCTCTTACTAACGGAATTTTTGCATGTCTTTTTGTTGCTTTGCTTGTTTACGAATTAAAGGATAGTAGGGCAAGAGAGAAAAAATATCAAAAGACAATAGATATTCTTTCGCTTAGGTTGTCTAGTGTTGAAACGATTAAAGAAGATGTTATTGATATAAAAAAGGTTGTAGTTTATAAAAAGGGGAAAAAATCTAATGAAAACGTTTAAAAATAAAATAAAATCATATAGCTTTTGGACTGGACTATCGGCGGCAGTTATAATGCTTGCAAACGCTATTGCTAAATGTTTTGGGTTTTCTATAAATGACCAAATGATAGAAGACATTATAATGTCTATTTGTGGTGTTTTAGTTGCGTTTGGAGTTGTTTGTTTACCTATAAAAAAAGATACAGAAGAAACAACCAAAATTGATGAAAATACCAATGAAGAAATTGTGGAAAACTATAATGATTTAAACGACTGTTGCTATGATGAAAAAAATGATGAATACCAAAAAGAAGAAGATAAATAACTAAATTGCCGAACTTTTTGCAAATTTGCAAAAAGTTCGGTATTTTTTTATGTTTGTAAAATGTTATTAAAAACAGTTGATATTTTTAAATTTGTATAATATACTATAACGACTAATAAATTTTTAAGTTAATATGGTGATTTGTTTATGATGTTTAAAAATTCGCTTAAATTGTTTGTTGCTAACTTTTCGGTTTTTTGGAAATTGCTTTTATATAAAATAATTATCATTGGCATATGTGTTTCACTTCTAATTCCTACTTTTAAGTATTGGGGAGAAAGTCTTGAATCGGTTAATTTTGCTGAAATGTTAACAAATTTTGCAACAAAAACTATTTTTTTAAACATATCAAATTTACTTAACAATTTGTTTTTATTAGTAGATGCTTTTTGTGAAGCAATAAGCATTATGACAAATTCATATTTGTTTATGTTTTTATACACTTTGTTTGTAGTTTTAATTGTTTTACCTTTTTTATTTGGATTAAGCAGTATACCAACTGGAGAGGGATTGTATTCATACATGGCAAGTTTGTCTAAATCTAGTTTTATGGCAACTTTTGTAAGCAAACTAGGTGTTTCGTGTGTTTACTCAATATGTAGAACTCTAATCACATTGCCTTTTGTAGTTTTGTTTGTGCTTGGTGCATATTGGATTTTATATTTGACCACTTTAAGTGGCTTAATACAAGTGTTTTTGCCAATAATATTTGTTATATATTTTGTTTTTATGGTAACTTTGATTTTAACAACGCTTTGTGGCTGGATGCCTGCTACTGTTGTATTTAACATTAATCCAACAAAGTCATTTTTTAAGGGCTTAAAAGCAGTTTTTAGAAGATATTTTAGAGTTTTTTCTAGCATTTTTGTAATAATCTTTTTTGCTACATTATTTTCTTTGATGTTAACATCATTTTCTTTAATTGTTTTATTGCCTTTAACTTCAGTTGCAATACTTATGCTTGAGATGGTTATGTTCTTCGAAAGTCAAGGTATGAGGTATTATGTTGATTTAGATTCAATTGTTTCTCCAAAAAAATTAGAACAATGTGATAAGTTTAACAAAGTAAAAAACATAATTTAAAAATAAAAAAAACAAAAGAAAAGGACAAGATTAAATTCTTGTTGATTTTTTGTGATTAAATTAAAAGGAGTATTTATGGAACAAAATTCTAGTGATGATAAAATCATTGAACAGTTAAGAACAGTAATTAATAATGAAAAAAATGAAAACCTTCAAAGTGAAGCTAGTGGAAATAAATCTGTAAAAACCCACAAACAGCATACAAATCAAAAAATATTTAAAAAAGTTAAAACAAACTCAAAAAATAATGAAAACAATGAAAATTTTTCAAGTGCAAACAAAATTACAAAAAAACATGAGAAAACTTCAAAAGTAAAGATAACATTTTTGGGTGGAGTTGGAGAAATTGGCAAAAACATGACTGCCATTGAGTATGAAAATGAAATGATTGTAGTTGATTGTGGCATGTCATTCCCAGATGATGATTTGCCGGGTGTTGATGTTGTTGTGCCAGACATAAGCTATTTGGTTCAAAACAAGAATAAACTTAAAGCATTTATTGTAACTCATGGCCATGAGGACCATATAGGTAGCATACCTTTTGTGCTTAGCGATGTAAATGTTCCAATATATGGATCCAGATTAACACTTGGATTAATTGAGAAC
>CALWKJ010000064.1 GCA_944381225.1 uncultured Clostridia bacterium
CCTCCTATAACTGCATACACTGGGAGTTTTGCGCTACAACTCATATATGGAGTTAAAAGTGCAGTTTTTATTTTGGCGTTTTTGTCAGTCATTGTTCTTGAAGTTAAACATGCAGAAGTAGAGCACCCAAAACTCATAAGTAGCGTGTAAACACTTTTCCCTGACAACCCAACTTTTTTTAGCGCATCATCTACTAAAAAAGCTAATCGGCTTAAATAACCACTATCTTCAAGCAATGCAAGAAAAACAAATAACAGAACTATTTGTGGCAAAAAGGACACTA
The DNA here is from genome assembly GCA_944381225.1 of uncultured Clostridia bacterium. Lineage (GTDB taxonomy): Bacteria > Bacillota > Clostridia > Christensenellales > UBA1242 > UBA5893. The sequence continues at coordinate 284 of CALWKJ010000064.1, forward strand.
TTGTTCCAACTCCACCAAACAATCCTTCTTTGACAAGATTACATATCCAAATTATATTTACATATTTAGTTAAAACAGACATTACAAAAGTTCCCAATACATCTTGCAATAACCATCTTAAAAAATTTGATAAATACAAGCCAAGCGAAAAAAATGTTATATAAAATATTAAACTCATAATCATTAAAAAAATTGGTATGCATAAATATTTATTTAACACTATTTTGTCCAGTTTGCTTTTGCCGACTACAAAATTACAAGAATATTGGCTTTCATGTAAAATTTTATTTATTAATAAGTATCTATTTTTTATTTTATTATCCAAATAATTTTTATCAATATTATCAATTATTTTATTATTTAAATTTAATTTTTTAATATAATATTCATCTCTACATAAAACTTTATCACAAAAAAAACTAAGTGTTTTATCATCATAAGTCGCATTTTTTATTGTATTTTTTAAATTATTTATTTTATTGTTTTCAAAATTTAAATTGGAAGAATAAAAATTATTATTATATATTAAATCTAATAATGGTTTAACGGTTTTGCTATTTTTTGCATTGATTAAAACAATCTCTATATTTAATATTTCTTTTAATTTATTAATATTTATATTATTTTTTTTGTCAATATTATTGATTGCTAAAATAACCTTTCTTTTTAATTGCAAAAGGTCCATTAATAAAAGCATATTTCTTTTTAATGTTTGATTTGTACAAACACATATAACATTACATTTTGGATTGCTTAATAAGTAATCAACGCTAAATTCTTCTTCATAACTATTTGGAGACAAACTATATATTCCGGGTAAATCTACCAAATTATATTCTTTTTCTTTAATTTTAAAATTTTTTTCTTGTGAACTAACAGTTACTCCATGGAAATTCCCCGTGTGTGCATTTGATTTTGTAATAGAATTAAATAAAGTGCTTTTGCCAGTGTTTGGATTTCCAACCAAAAGTAATTTTTCTACATGATTTTCACACATAATGTTTCCTCTAACCTCAACGTTAAAACGGTGTTCATTATTTCAATTAAAAATACCCCTCCTGACAACGATTTGCCGATTACTTTAACTGTTTCACCTTTTAAAAACCCAAATTCCAAAAGCCGAGTTTTTGTTTTTATATCAATATCATCACACAAATCTATTATTTTATATGCAACATTTGTTTTTGCATAAGGCAATAAAAAAATCTCCATACTTAAATGTATGAAGATTTTTTTATGAATATGTGTTATTGATCTTTTAAAAAACTTATAAAATTTTCTGCATCAGTAAACTGCCTATAAACAGAAGCAAATCTTACATAAGAAATTTGGTCAAGAGGTTTTAACATTTCCATTACCATTTCCCCTATTTTTATTGATTCAACTTCGTGTTGCAAATTGTCTTTTAAAACTTTTTCTACACTGCTTGCAATGTTTTCTATTTCAATCAAACTAACTGGTCTCTTTTCACATGCTTTTAATATTCCATTTATAATTTTATTTTTGTCAAATGGTTGAATACTGCCATTTTTTTTAATAACTAATATTGGATTATTTTCTACTGTTTCATAAGTTGTCCATCTTTTTCCGCATTTTAAGCACTGTCTTCTTCTTCTTATTGCATTGTCTTCATCTGTAGCCCGAGAATCAATAACTTTACTTTCTGCGTTGCCGCAATAAATACATTTCATCGCTTTTCTCCCAATTCCGTAAAGTAGTATACACTATAAATTTTTTTTTGTCTATACTTAATTCATAGTTATTTTTTATCTTTATTTGATGTGAAAACAATAGTATTGTTTGGTCTTGTAGTGTTTGAATACAATTCAACCAAAATAGTATCATCTCCTATTTTACATATTTGACTGTATGGAATAAAGATTTCTCCACCTGATTTAAAAACATTCCAAAAATTTTTATCGCCTGGAACAACCAATCCACATATGTTTCCACTTTGGAGCTCAAAAACTATGTCGACTATATGCCCTAGTCTTTTGCCATCAACTACATTGACCACTTCCTTACATCTTAGCTCTAAAAATGAACTTTCCAATATATTACTCCTATTTGTAATATATGAATCTAATGTGCAAAAAAATTACTCTCGCGACTCTAGAGGCTTTTTCCCTAAATTTTCACAACACCTATTATAATAAGTATAGCAAATTTTATCATCTTTTTCCTTTTTGTATACACTTTCAAAAATTGATTTTGCAATTTCAAACTTGCCATTTACGAAAGCCCGAACTCCATTTTCAAACTCATTATGATACTTAATTAATTTTTCACGCTTTTGTCTTGGATAAACTTCTAAACATTCAAAAATTGTTACTACATCCTTATTTTCAACAATATTTAAATTCCCTATATATCTATATGCGAAATTGAAATTTGACGGCAGTTCATTTAAAGCATTTTTTGAAAGAAGCATAACGCTACCATATTTTTTATTGATTTCATCCATATTTTGGACAATGTTTAATGAGTTGCTTACAATAGTTGGCGTTTTCCTAACATCATCTCCAACAACGCCAAATATAATTTCGTCAGTATTGACTGCTATACCAACGTCTAAAGCAGGAACATTCTTTACTTGCATGTTTTGTTGCCTGATTGTTTTAACTATTTGTATTCCACAATTTATGGCATTTTTTACAGAAACAAACACTGCCATCAATCCGTCTTCTAGGTATTTATCTATAAACCCTCCGTTTTTTCTTATAATTGGAGAAACGACATTTAAATATGAATTAATATAATTAAAATTTTCTTCCAAACTCAAGGTTTGAGTAACCAGTAAAGAGTTTCTTAATGAGCAATAAAGAATAGTTGCTGTTTTTTTGACTTGACTACCAATTTCCAATTCTAAAACACTTTTTTTCCCAAAAAATTTAACAAGTTGCTTTGGAACAAATTTTTCATACTCCAAATTGGTCTGCTTAATGAAGTCATCTTTCTTTTTATAGTTTTCATTAATCTTGTTTAAAGAATTTTCAATTTCAACAAATTGTTTGTTCCCACCTATTGAAATTTTATCTTTAACCTCTCCAAAGCTTAATCTTTTTGTTGCTTGTTCAACTTTCATAACAGGTTTACAAATGATTGAGAAAATAATAAAAGTTACTATTAAATAAATAATTGTTAGTACTGCCAACCAATAGTAATTGTTATAATTTGTGTTTGATATTTTTAAAACAGTTTTAATAAGAGTAAACGCTTGACCATTATAGTTATTAATACTTGCAATAAAGTAAGTTAAAAGTCCAAAAACAAAAGTAATTGGTATTGTTGCGAAAAAAAGCATTGAATTAAATTTTCTAGTTTTTAAAAATTTAAAATACAAAATATTTGCTGTAATCAAATTTACAGAATTGAATGCTATACTTACCCATGAAAGAGAAGTAAATTCAAATTTTATTCCATATTGAGAAAACTTTATTGCAGAAAATAAATATCTAGAAGTCAAAACGCCACCAATTAGTGACAAAAGAAATATTACAACAATAATTTTTGTATTTGTTTTCATATTTTTGTTTTGTTTATCTTAAAAAAAAATATACATTTTGATAATAAATTTTTTATAGTTAAACAAACTACTAATTAAAAAGGAGAAATTATGAAAAACACAGAATATCTAGAAACAATATACAAAAATACAGACATGGCAATAGAATCAATAAATGACATGTATCCAAAATTTAGAGAAAAAAATTTAAAAGACCTTATGAAAAAAATTGAAAAAGGATATAGCGAATTTGCAAATGAATGCAAAAAAATTGCTAAAGAAAAAAATATAAAAATTAAAGATAGTAATTTTTTAGCAAAAACAATGTTAAAAACATCTATTGCATTTTCGACATTAACAGACAAATCTTCATCTCATATTGCCGAATTGTTTTTAATGGGTACAGTAAGAGGAACTATAAACTTATATAAAAATATTAAATCAAATAAAAACATAGATCCAGAAATTTTTGAATTAAGCAAAAGGCTTTTAAGTTATGAAGAACAAACATTTGAAGAAATTAAAGAATATTTAAAAAGCAACTAAAGTAGTTGCTTTTTATTCCGATCTAAAAATTAGTTCATTATTTATTGAATCAATAACCACAACACCGGTTGGTTCCAACTGTCCTAAAAGTATCTTTTCTGCAATTCTGTCTTCAACCTCTTGTTGTATAAATCTTTTAAGTGGTCTTGCCCCATAAATTAAATTAGTTCCTTTTTTAACTATATAACTAAGGGCTCTAGCAGTCATTTTAATTTCTAGTCCTTGACTTAATAATCTTTTATTTATGTTTGAAATTAGTATTGTTGCAATTTTTGTTAAATCATCTTCATTTAATGGATGGAATATACAGATTACATCAATTCTATTAATAAATTCCGGTTTTAATTTTCGCTTTAGTGCATCTAAGTATATTTCGTTTATTATTTCATCTTGTTTTTCATCATAATTTGAATTTTCAGAAAATCCAAGTTCTCTTCTTTTACCTGCTTCATCAGTGCCAATATTACTTGTCATTATTATAATACAATTTCTAAAACTTACCGTCCTGCCTTGTCCATCAGCCAATCTACCATCATCCAAAACTTGCAATAAAGCATTAAATATATCTGGATGTGCTTTTTCTATTTCGTCAAACATTACAACACTATAAGGTCTTCTTCTAACTTGTTCTGTTAGTTGTCCACCCTCATCATAGCCCACATAGCCAGGTGGAGCACCAATAAGTTTTGCAACGCTATGTGGCTCCATGTATTCACTCATATCAACTCTTATTATGTTGTTTTCATCATCAAACATGGCTTCTGCAATCGCTTTACACAACTCTGTTTTTCCAACACCTGTTTGCCCCATAAACAAAAATGAAACTATTGGCATTTTGTTGTCATGCAAGCCAACCCTTGCCCGTCTTATTGCTTTGCTGC
>CALWKJ010000065.1 GCA_944381225.1 uncultured Clostridia bacterium
AATAACAGCGTTGTAAACGTTGAGATACATTCATACTAAAATAATCAACACAAAAAGGAGCAGTTGCTCCTTTTTTTCTTTTAATCATTAAAAAAATTAATGAGTGAAAATAATTTGACATTATTTTCTTTTACTATTACTATTATCTTTGTGACTTTATGTTATTGACTTTTTTTTTGCTTTATGTTATACTTGCGTCATAAGTTAGCGAGGTAATATTTTGGAAAAGTTTATTAATGATTTGATAACTTTTGTTTCGCAATTGGATCCTATTTTGAAAGTTGCTTTGGTTGGAATTTTTGCATTGTTTGATATCCTTATTTTAATTTCATTTATCAAAACTTTTGCAAACAAAAATAACAAACTTAAAATAAAAATTGCCACTGTGTTATTATTTGTTATTTGCACCGGAATAATTGTATTTTTAGGAGTTTATAGTTTTTAAGGAGTATTTATGAGTAGTATGTTTAATTTATTGGCAGTTCTTCCAACTTGGGTAAGTGCATCTTTCCCTATTATTAGAATCGTTCTTGTTTGCATTATGGCGCTATGTGCTATCGCAATGACTGTAACTATTTTGATGCAGTCTAATTCAAACGATGATGCAACAAGTGCTCTTACTGGGCATGTACAAGAAAGTTATTATGCTCAAAATAAAGGCGAGTCAAAAAATGTAAGATTGGCTAGGGCTACAATAACTTGTATTTCAATTATTGCTGTTTGTATTGTGCTTTATTTTGTAACATTATTCTTCATTTAATATCAGACTGCAAAAAACTGCGTGAACGAAAAAAGAATTTTTTCTTACTTCGTTTACTGCAAAACGTATAAAAACAGTCATTGTTTACTGCAAACGTTATAAAACAATTTTTCGATATTTTAACTAAATTGTTTTTGAAAACGTACATTTTGTTACAAAGCAAAAGAAGCGCCTATTATGGTGTTTCTTTTTTTAACAAAAATTTCATTAATTTAATGTTTAAAGTTATGATTTTATTTGTTTTTATGTTAACATATATAATATGAAAAATAAAATATTAGATTTTTTAAAAAACAACAAAATAAAATTTAATAACAAAGATGATATGGTTTTGTATTTCGCTGGAAAATTTACCCAAACACCAAGACAAATTAAAGATGTTTTAAATGATATGATTAAACGTGGTGAAATTTATGAAAAAAGAAAGGGTGAATTTGTTTGCGTTGATGAATTAAATTTCATTAAAGGAAAAATTATTGGAACAACAAAAGGATATGGTTTTTTGGCACCTATTAATTCTTTATTGCCAGATTTTTTTATTGCCGAAAAAAAATTAAAAGGAGCAATGGATGGAGATTTAGTTTTGGCAAAAATTTTATCTAACACACAAGAAAGTACAGAATGTGAAGTTGTTTCCATTTTAGAAAATGCAAATGTTAATGTTGTTGGAACAATAACTTATTACAATAACAAAAATGCTTTTGTTATACCAGATAATAAAAAGTTAAATATTGAAATATTTATTCCTAAAAAATACACAATGAAAGCACAGCCTAATTTTAGAGTGGTTGTAAAACTTAATAAAACTAAAAATAGTAAATTTACTGGAGAAGTTATTGAAATTTTGGGACAAACTGATGATGTTAAAAGTTTGGAGTTGGGAATAATTAGGGAACATAAATTATATGAAATTTTTCCAGATGATGTTTTAAATGAAGCAAAAAAGATATCACAAAAAGTAACCAATGAGGATATATTAAATAGGGTAGATTTAAGAAATAAGAAAATATTTACAATAGACGGAATTGACGCAAAAGATTTTGATGATGCTGTTTCAATAGAGAAAAGGGGCAATAATTATATTCTTGGAGTGCATATTGCTGATGTTGGGCACTATGTAAAATACAATTCAAATTTAGAAAAAGAAGCGTACACTAGGGGAACAAGCGCTTATTTCCCAAACATGGTTTTGCCAATGCTTCCTGTTGAACTATCTAATGGAATATGTTCTTTACTACCAAATGAAGACAGGTTAACATTATCTGTTTCTATGGAGATTACCCCAAGTGGTGAAATTAAAAATCATGAAATTTTTGAAAGTGTGATTTGCTCTTGTCACAGGCTGACTTATGAACAAGTATATAAAGTTATATGTGGTGACAAAAATGCAAGTGAAGACCTTAAAGATATAAAGCAAGACATTTTAACAATGCAAGAACTTTCTAAGATTTTAGAAAAGAGAAGAAATGATGCGGGACAACTGGATTTGGATATTGGTGAAACTGAAATTAAGGTTGATGATAATTATGAAGTATCTTTTGTAAAAAAACGCGAAAGAAATGACGCACACAAGCTTATTGAAAATTTTATGGTAGTATGCAATGAAACTGTTGCAAAACATTTCGCTTTATTAAAATTGCCATTTGTATATAGAATTCATGAAAAACCTCTTATTCAAAAAATTAAAGATGTATGTTTGTTTTTTAATGGGTTGGGAATTAAAACAAAAGAAATCAAAGAAATTACACCTATTGAAATTCAAAATCTTTTACAATTAACAAAAAATAAACCTTTTGCAGAAATCGCAAACAAAGTTTTGCTAAGGTCATTGCAAAAGGCGAGATATCTGAACGAATGTTATGGACATTTTGGATTGGCGCTTGAATATTATTGTCATTTTACATCGCCAATAAGAAGATATCCAGATTTGGTAATTCACAGGATTATAAAAGATTATTTGCATAAAAAAATTAATAAAACAAAAAAACAAGAGCTGACTGATTTTGTTGTTGACGCTTCATTTAGGGCCAGTGAAACAGAAAAAAATGCAGACTTAGCAGAAAGGGACGTTGATGACTTATTTAAAGCTGTATACATTAAAAATCACATTGGAGAGGAATTTGAAGGTATAATTTCTGGAGTTCAAAATTATGGATTTTATGTTCAGTTGGAAAACACTGTTGAAGGGCTTGTAAAGGTGGATACTTTGCCAGATGGCAGTTACTTGTTTTTGGAAAAATCTTTAAAACTGAAAGGAACATCAAATACATTTTCTATTGGAGACAAAGTAAAAATTAAAGTTGTTAATTCTAATGTTTTTGATAGAAAAATTGATTTTATTTTAGCAAAATAGTAAAAATTTTTAATTTTTATGTAAAATTATTAATTTCCCTATTGAAAAATTATTAAAGGAGTGTTATAATGAGCTGTGCGATAAAGGTAATTTGCAATAACAAAAAGGCTTATCATAATTATTTTATCTCTGAAACGTACGAGGCTGGCATACAACTTGTTGGCAGTGAAGTAAAATCTGTTAAAAGCGGCGGAGTAAGCATTAATGATGCGTTTATTTACATTAAAAATAATGAGGTTTATTTGAAAAACGCATATATTAAACCCTATGAAAAAACTTCCGTATTTTCTCACAATGAACTGAGAAACAGAAAATTGCTTTTACATGATTATGAGATTGCTAAACTTGTTAAACAGGTTGATGTTAAAGGATTCACTTTGGTTCCAATTAAAGTTTATTTAAAAAATGGACTTATTAAGTTGGAATTAGGGTTGGCTAAGGGTAAAAAATTATATGATAAACGGGAAGTTCTTAAGCAAAAAACTATTAATAGTCAACTGCAAAGAGAACTAAAAAACTGTTAGTCCATATGGGGACGACACGGTTTCGACGGAAAAGATTTGACTAGGTACAAAGCATGTGGTAGTTTCGGTCTACCTTAAAAAATCGAAAAATGCTTAAACGCAAACAATAATAACGCCGTAGCTATGGCAGCCTAATGGCAATTAGCTACTTAATAAATTGTGTCGAGTTTATTAAGTTTGGTTAGACACAAAATTTTGATTAGTTTCCTAGCTTTTCAATCTTATTTTAGGATAGTTTTTAAAAATTGTGTTTGTGCAAGTTTTAAAAACAAATTTAAAACACAAACTAAACATGTAGAAAAACTTACTTAAACTTTTTCGGACGCGAGTTCAATTCTCGCCGTCTCCACCAATTTGTTATTCAAATATGACATTTTAATGTTAAAATAAAAAAGAGAGGATTTTTAAAATGGTAGAAGTATTATTAAATGTTTTGGCTGTTATCGGCATCATCGTAGTTGGTGGTTTTGTTGTTGTGTTTTTAGGCAATCTTCTTTTAAGTGTTTTAGACAGCGAATCAAGGGCTAAAAAAGAGGAAAAAGACAGTGAAGTTTATCAAGCACAGCAAATTACATACAGTAAAGAACCTGTTGTTGAACAACCAAAATTGCTTGAAGAGCAAAATGCTGTACAAGAAGAATATCAGGATGTTGATTTAGATAAAGCACAACAAGAAGAAGAAATGTTAAACAAAAGTCAACTTGATGAAGAATATGCAAAACTTGAACAAGAAAAAGAAGCTTTTAGACAAGAAAGACTTAAATTTATTGAAGAGAAAGAGAAGCTTGAACAACAAAAAGCTCAAAGTCAAGATAATGAAGATGACAAACAAGAAGTTCAAACTAGTGAGAAGGAAGAAGGGGAAACAGACGATGAGTTTGACCTTGATGATTTGTTCCTTGAAGACGAAGAAGAATTTTTGAAACAACTTGATGAAAATGATGAAAAAACCGAGGATACTGCCGGAGAAAAAGCTGATGAAACAGTAGAAGAATCAGCTGATGAAACAGTAGAAGAACCAGTTGATGAAGTTGTTGAAGAACCAGCCGATGAAGTTGTTGAAGAACCTGTTGATGAGGTTGCTGAACAATTACATGAAGGTGAAACAGAAGAAGAAAGTTCTAAAGAAGAAGTAGAAAACGATAAAATTAAAGAGCTTGAAGACGAAATTGCAAAACAAAAAGCAGAACTTGAAGAATATAGAAAAAGAGTTGAGGAAGCTGAGAATAAACTTCAACAAGAACCAACAAGTGATGCAAATTTAACTCTTGAAGAATACGAAGAAAGATTGGAAACATTAACTCAAAGATTAAAAGCAAATGACAAAGATCTTAAAGCTGTGAAAAAAGAATATTTACCACTTGCAAGAGTTAAAAAGAGTTTGGAAAATGACAAAAAGAAACTTCGTAGAAAAGAAGCGTTAGTTGCAAAACAAAAAGTTGTTTTATATGGAGTTAACAATTACGGCGACATTGATGAAGAAAAAGCTAAGAAA
>CALWKJ010000066.1 GCA_944381225.1 uncultured Clostridia bacterium
ATCCAGCCGAAGAAATATATACCCGTCCAAATGATAATGATGATAACAATAATAATAGCAATAATGAAACGACAATTTATAAGAAAGAAATTGAGATTTCAGACGCAGACAATAAAAAATTGCCGTCCAAAGTTTAAACGACAATCTTTTGGCGGGATGGTGGTGTTTGCATTCTAACTTTATTTTCAAAGATTTATTGGTGCAAATAAATAATTTACCTATATTGTTTTTATTTTTAGTATTTAATGTATAATCCAAACTTATTAAAGTAATTATTAAACAGAAATGCGAAAAAAGTTTAACTGTTTAATATGCTTGCTAATAATATCATTTTTTTGATATAATTTTAATGTAAACACTTTATTAATTGGAGATTTTATGCACGGATTTTATGTTGGAGATATAATTGGTAATTCTTATACACATGAAAATGAAAAGTTTAACAAAAAAACTAAAAATTTTGAACTTTTTACTGATAGGTCCAAATTTTCTGATGACACAATTTTATCTTTTGCAACTATTGAATGGTTACTAAAAACAAATCATACAAGCGAAGAAATGTTATCAATAATAAAAAACTATTATAAAGAGTTCCCTGATAAAAATCCAACAATCTACGGACCGGCATTTGCAAAATGGGCAGAAGAAGGTTGCTTGTTTTTTAGACAAAGTTATGGTAACGGCGGTGCTATGAGATGCAGTCCTATAGGCTGGTATGCAAAAACTCTTACTGAAATTGATGATTTGATTTTTAAGGGTATTTCGCCAACACATAATACAGACAGTGGAAGATTAGGAGCAAAAATAGTTTGCTATACAATATTTTATTTGAAAAACAATTACGCTTTAAATGATGTAAAAAAAATAATTAGCGAACTATTTAATTTGGATTTAAATGAAAACATAAACGATTATAAAAATAAATATACATATACATCTGATGCCATTGAAACAGTAAGGCCTGCTCTAATTTCTTTATTTAATTCAAATAGTTTTGAAGATGCAATTAGAAATTCAGTATCTTTTGGTGGAGATACTGATACCATAACAACAATTTGTTCTGCAATTAGTGAAGCTTATTATAAAGATATACCTTATGATATAAAACAAAAAGCAAAAGAATATTTACCAAATAAATTTGTAAAGTTACTTGAATAATTTAATACATATTTAAAAAATAATGCTGATGCACAATTTTAAAACACAAAATAAAGTTAGAAAAGAGATAAAAATATATATTTGTTATAATCAAAAAAACGAACTTTCTAGATAGTTCGTTTTTTATTTGACAGATAATATTATTAAAAATTAAATTATAAGCTATTTTCGTAAAAATTACTTTCTGTGTGTAGAGCTTGAGAATATTGATTGTTTATTTGATTTATTTTATCTTGTGATAATGGAATTTGCGCATTCAAAATACTTATATCTTTTAATCCTTGCCTGATAAATTCCTGCCAACAATCAGCATTGTAAAATCTTTTTGGCTCAATATTACAAATATAATCATTTAAACCTAAAGAATATCCAAATTCATGTTCATGAACTAATGGTGAAACTATTTTTGTAAACTCTTTGGCATTTGCATAACCTTTATTAACAAAAAAATAATTTATCATATCTAAAACATTTTGCTTGTCAGTGTGTGGTTTATATGTATCTAATGATCCGCCTGGGTAACAAGTATGTGTTCCACCTGTATAATCATTAAGATGATGTTGTTCAATCATTTTATAGCATCTTTTCTGAATTTTTTTAATTTCCTTAATTGCTTTTTCTTTGTCTTTTTTGTTTTCTGTAAGTATAGAAAAATTAAATAAGTTGTTAAGTTGTAATGATACTTTAAACATGATTGATGTTAATTTATTAAGTTTATCTTCATATCGCATTCCCATTATTTTTTCTCCTACTTTATAATAGCATCTAAATGTTAATTTGTCAAGTTGGATATTTTTTAATGTTGAAAGACTTTTATCAAAATGTATGGGATTACCACAAAATCCAAATCTAAATATTTAGTATACTTATCATCTTATTTTAATAATTTGAGTTTGCACAACAAATCCCGCAACTCCTTTATAACAAAAATAAAAGAACCGCAATTTAGAATACGGTTCCTCTTGGCGGAGAGAGTTGTGGTAAATTTGAACACAATTCCTCCAGATTTTCTATAGACTCGTCTATATTATTATCACTATTATTTAATATAATAATAATCCTATCGTCGTAAAGAATAACTTTATTAACTAACCTATCAATTATAATAGTTTTTGTTGCCTCGTCGCTCAATTCGGATTTTACAAAGCTCTTAAAGAAGAATAAAACTTGTTCTCTTGAGAGCTTTTCTTCTTTATTTGTTTCCTCAACTGTTATTTGTTTATTAAGCTCTTCTTTTCTCTTTTCTAGTTTTACTAACTCTGTTTTAGTTGATTCTGTAAAAATTCCGTTTTTTATAGCTTCTAACATATTGGCTATATGTTTTTCTGTGGTAGACAAATCTTGTCTTAAGATATTAAGTTCTGCACTTTCTGTTAGCGAAGAGTTATAAACTTCTACAACATTTTCTATAGTATCTAAAATCTTATCTTCTGCAAGAATATTATTTAATACCAAGCTTACAACCAAGTCTTCCAGAGCGTCTTTGCGAACAGACAGCTTATTGCACTTATCTTTATTTTTTTTCTTTGTAAAACATTTATAGTAGTGATAAATCGTTCCTTGTTTGCTTGTTCCAGATTCTCCAGTCATAAGACCTTTGCAATATCCGCAATATAATTTGCCACTCAATCTATAATTTTCATAAGCTTTCATACGAGCTGGAGAGCGTTTGTTTATATCAATTCTATTCGAAACAGCCACAAAAGTCTCGGCGTCAATTATTCTGGGATAATAATTTTCTTTTGTGTATTGACCGTAATTCAATAGTCCAGTGTATTTGGCGTTTTTTAACATATTCATAATAGAGTTAGGACAAAATGGACGACCTTGCCTATTTCTTATTTGATTTTCGTTAAGATGTGCTGCAACTTCTTTAGCTGTAGAGCCAGTAGCATACATATCGAATATTTTTCTTACAACTACAGCTTCGTCTTCGTTTATTTCAATTCGCTTGCCGGTTTGACCTTCTACGGCGACTGCTTTATATCCATACAACATATATCCACCTAAAAAAGTTCCTTTTTCTAAAGATTCAAATTGACCTCTTCTAACTTTTTGAGATAATTCACGAGAATAGTATTTTGCTAAAGCAACTAAAATCCCTTCAGTTAAAATTCCGTTTATGTTTTCTGTTCCGTCTGGATTAACAGAAGTCTCTTGTGTTGCTGACAATAATTTAATACCATTTAATCGAAGTATTTTTTTATCTGCACCATAATCTTCGTCGTCTCTGGCAAATCTGTCTACAGAATAAACTAAAACATAGTCAAATTGTTTATTAAAACTGTCTTGCAACATCTTTTGAAATTGTGGACGATTGTCTGTTGTTGCTGTTTTTGCTCTGTCTATGTATTCTTTTATAATACAAAGCTTATGTTTTGCTGCGTATTGATAACAGATTCTTAATTGACCTTCAATAGACTGTTCTGTTTGACCGTGCGAACTAAATCTTGCATATATTACGGCTTTTTTCATTTATTCTCCTTATCTTTCTTTTTATGATTCCTTTTTGTTAGTGGTCGTTTATCATAAAAAACTATACCGTCGTAAACAAAACAAAATCCAGCTAATATAAAGAAGATTAGATAAGCTCCCGATAAAATACCAGCACAAACACAAATAACGCCAATAGAGAGCGAAATAACAAGTTGCAAGATATTCTCATAACGGTAGGCAAAGGCAAACATAAGAATCATAAATACTATAAATATAATAACAGCTATAAAATGTGGCATATTATACACCGTCCTTTTTATTTAATAATTTTGTTGCGTAAGACAATACATCGCTTTGCTGCTCTTCTGTCAGAGTAGAGCATACTGCTATTATGGCGTTCTGGATAGGAGTTAAAGCTTTAGCGTTAGTTATATGGTTATTGTGATTATTGTCGCCAATTATTCCAGTGTTTGTTCCAAAGTTGGCACAATCAAAACCCAAAATAAATGCTGGAGAAGTTTCAAGTGCTTTAGCAAGAGTAGCAATTTTATCTCTTCTTAAGTTTGCTATAAGTCCACTTTCCCACCTTTGAACAGTGGCTTTAGTTACTCCAACTTTAGCAGCAACTTCTTCTAATGTTAGCCCTAATTCAATTCTTCTATTTTTGATATATTCGTTATATTTCATAGGTTTAACACTCCTTTTACGCTATAATAATAGCATAAAGTTTCGCATTTCGCAACAATTTTTAGAAAAAATTAAAAAAAGTTTCGTAAAATGCTTGACAATGTTTTTTCCCTTTGATATTATTAAGGCGTAAAGTTTCGTAAAAGAAACATTTTACAACTTAATACAAAAGGAGGTGTTGGTAACAATGTTTGATAAAAATCTTCTAAAATCAGAACTTGTATTAAACGGCTTAACTCTTGAGAAGCTTGGCAAAATGCTTAATTTGTCTACTCCAACTATGAGTAAAAAGCTAAACGGCGTTAGTGAGTTTACGCTATCAGAAATACAAGCTCTTTCAAAAATTCTAGGAGAAGAAAAAGTTGTTGCTATTTTTTTTGCAACAAAAGTTTCGTAAAAGAAACAAAACGGAGGAAATATGTTAGATTTGAAAGCGAAGTCGAACACTCTCAAACTCACTCCAACAGAAAACAGATTGCTGGGTTTATCTTTAGGAAAAGCTGTTGCAGACTTTTATAAAGACGAAAACAACCTTAAAGAGTTTAAAAAGCAAGAAGAAATTTTGAAAAAGGAGGTAAAAGAGCTTGAGATTAAAAGAAGTGCTAGAAGAAAAGCACAAGAAAGCTAAAGTATTAGCACAAGAAATAGGAGCTGACGAGCCTATGATAAGCAAGTTTGCAAATTATAAATGTCTTCATATTCCAGTCCAAATGGAAAAAATATGCGAGTCTTTAGATTGTCAAATATCAGATATTTATCAAGACGAAGAGATTTATTATAAGCAAGCACACAAAAACCTTTTTTGCCGATGCTAAAAGTCAGGTTAGCATCGAGTATGATGACAAA
>CALWKJ010000067.1 GCA_944381225.1 uncultured Clostridia bacterium
AATAATATGCCAAACCTGACATGCTTGACCCACATATTCCAATAAAATGAAATTTTGCTTTTTCCATACTCTTTATAATATGAAACAAATTATTTTAATGATACTTATAATAAACAATGCAAGCACAAACATTTATTTAATTTAATATATTAAGAATATTTTAGTAATTTATTTGCTAAAAATTATAGATTGTGTTATAAATAGGTAACTTATATAAAGGAGATGTGAAATGAACGTTACAGAAATTAGAGTAAGACTTGTTAAAAAAGAAGATTCAAAACTTAAAGCAGTTGCCTCATTAACTATTGATGAATGCTTCGTTGTTCATGACATTAAAGTTATTCAAGGTACTGACGGATTGTTTATTTCTATGCCATCAAGAAAAACACCTGAAGGTGAATATAAAGACATAGTTCATCCAATTAATACTGAAACAAGAGAAAAAATTAGTGCTCTAGTAATTGCTGCATATGAAAAGCAACTTCAAGAAGAAGCACAATAAATTAATAATAAATAAGGCGCTTAAAGTAAACAGCGTCTTTTTTATTTTAAAATTTTATAATTTTATATCGTACCCCAATTTTTTATCATTAAAAAATATGCACCAAATTAATAGTGCATATTTTATTTTAAATTTAAACGTATTCATCATAGTGATTTTATTACATCACGTAATTTTAATGTAGTTAAATTGTATCATTAGGATTTTTTACAACATAAATCAATGTAGGATATCCACTGCCGTCTTGGCTATCAAACGACCAGACATTTTGATCAAAACCAGCATCTTTTTTAAATGGAGCATAGTCATCTTTTAATCCTTTCGCCTGTTCATCTGTGCAGTTTATCCAACCTGTCTTTATAAGTCCCATCAATGATGATTGAACATGTGCATCTCCGTAATTTATAACAATACAATTAGTTAATTTTCCTGTTGGCTCCCATCTGCCAAACCATTCACCAACTTGCTCTATTGTTGCTCTAAAAGCAGATTCTGTTTCTGCATAAAGTTTTCCTGTTCCTGCAAATGTTGCACTGCTAAAGCAATGTTCAACCAAACTTCCAACTGGCAATTTAGAAACCAATCCACTTACTTTTGAATCACTTGTCATTCCAGTCAAAGAGCCTAAAACATAACAATTTGTAACTGAATTGTTATTAACATTAACCATCCCGGCTACAACAACACCTTTTGCATCGCCTTTAAAGTAGCATTGGTCAACTGTTCCACTGTTTGTTTGTACAATTCCGGCAACATGATATGCTTGTAAAGTTTGATTAGCATAATAACTTTCTCTTACCATAGATGTAGCATCTAAAATTGCCACAACCCCAGCTACATAAGTGTTTTTATTAACATATGGTAACGAAATCAAACCTTCACTAAAACACCCTACAATTTCACTTTTAGATTTTGCATCTCCTACAACGCCACCTGCATTAACTATTCCGTTTATTTGAGATATTGTAAATGCGCAATCGTAATTGTAACAATTTTTTATATTACCATTTACACTAACAGCACAAATACCACCATAATTTACAAAGGCGTTATTTAAAGAATCTGTATCAACAGACATGTTGTACATGGAAATTGTTGAATCTTTAATTGTTCCTATATTATAAGCTGTTAAACCGCCAATGTCGACATTTAAAGAACTAACATTTAATGTATTGACATTTAAAACATTGCCATTTACCTTTACGTTTAAAACTTTTCCTCTGTTTTCTGCAACTACAACAGCAACTTTATTTGTTGTATCCCCAGCCGTAATATTGGCATTTATAACTTCACAATCTTGCAATGTTGCATTATCTAAAAGAGCATCCGCGATAACGGCGACATTTGTTGAATTAGAATTGACTGTTACATCTTCAAATATAATTCCTTGCATTTTAGTGTTAACTCCACTTAAATATCCAAAGAAACTTGAATTTTGATTTGAAATTTTAAAATTCTTTATTGTGAGTGTTGCATTGTTACAAACAATAGAAGACTTTAAAGGGACATTTACATTTGGCGCAATTGTTTCCCATTCTGCACCTTGTAAATCCAATACTAAAGAATTGGTTATTTCATAAACATTGCTGTTTGATGGATTGTTTCTTAAAATTTCAAAAGCAGCCATTAAATCTTCTAAATTGGTTATTTCTTCCCCTGGCAAAAGTTCATTTAGTGCTTGAGCTTCTGCATAACCATAATCCAATTGGGCAGATGAAACACCTTCATCAATTACCCAAACATTTTCAAAATCCCAATTTTTATATGTGTCTTTTAATGTTAACTCTGTCATAGATTTAAATTCAACAGAAGATACATCAATAGAAACATTACTTTGTCCTACTGGTTGAAGAGCAAATGTTGCATTGTAATAAACATTTTTTATCAAATTTTTAAAAGATGTACCTGCATCCTCATTTATTCCAACAACTGCACCGGCGATTATTGCATTTACATTTGCATTGCCAACTACTGCATAAGAATTTTTAATTACAGAAAACATGTATTCTGTTGTGTCAACTGCACTGTTCATGACGCCTGCAATTGAGCCGAATGTTAAACTGTTTGGTTGTTGTTCAAACGAGGATATTGTTGATTTTGAATTGTAAACCACGCTTCCTTCAAGTTTTCCAACTATACCACCAAAATTTCCAGAAGTATTTGCGTTAACCTGCACTTCACACATATCAATGTAACCAAATGATTGGAAATTATTTGAAGATGATGTGTTTTGCGAATATCCTACAATTCCACCATTATTTGAATCGGCTTTAGAATTATGTAAAGTAAAGTTTGTAACGTTACACAATCTAACAATTCCTTTGTTGAATCCAACAATGGCTCCAGCATTTTCATATGAACCAGAAATTGTTGGATTTAAAAGTGCAATATTTTCAACCACAGCTGTGGAACTTGTAGCTCCGAACATACCAGCTTCAAGCGCACTATTAACACTTAAATTGCTAATAGTTTTAAAATTGCCATTAAAGGCACCATTAAAAGGTTGAGTTCTGTTGCCTATTGGAGTAAAATCGTAGCCTTTTAAATCTATATTGTTAGTAACCATGTATGAACAGTTTAAGTTCCATGTTTCATTTTTACCAATAGTTAATAAATCGTCTGCTGAGTTAACATAAAATGGGTAAAGTAATGTTCCGTCTCCAACATAAACATCAAATCTAAATGGTCCAAAATTTTCATTACTTGGAGTTACAACAACTTGAGCAACACCACCACTAATTCCAACAAGCTTTTTTGTGTTTATATCAAAACTAACCACATCAGTATTTGATATACTTACATTTTCATAAAGTTTTGTTGTCTTATATGGTTTTGTCCAAGTTAAAGGCAAATCAATTGTTTCGTCTTTATTTAAATATACAGATTCTCCTTCTGCAAGAGTTAAGTACATATTTTCATTGTTTCTTAAAAAATAATATGTTGTATATCCAATAAACAACATAGTTACCAAAACAACCGTGTACATTAAGAATTTTTTCATAACATCTCCTTAATACTTACAGTAATTATACGATAGTTTTCAAGCTATGTCAATATACATTTTTATTTTTGATTACATATTCATATCTATTATTTTACAATTAAGAATTATTATAATTTTTATTTTTTAAAAAAAATCGACAAATGATTTTATTATTTGAAAGTTTTTTATTGATATTTTTTTTGTAATACATTACAATAATATTATTAACATGAAAACAAGTAAAATCTTAGTTTTATTTTGTGTTATGGTTTTTGGCATGCTGTCTTGTGCATGTATTTTTTCTCCACCAAATGCATCTTTAAAAGTATCTGGATATGTTTATTGTGATAACCAACCACTTGAAGAAACTTTAATTAAGTCATCTACTCAAAAATTGTGTTATACTGATGAATATGGCTATTTTGAATTTCAAACTTCAAAATCACATATAACAATATTTGCCGAAAAAGACGGATATATGTTCTTACCAGATTCTGCTGAAATATATTCATCAACAAATAATATTACATTCACAGCGCAGAAAATCGTTCCTTTAAATGGAAGTTTAAGTTTGTCAAAAATAAATATAACACCCATAAGCATTGTTTCTCTCGCCGACAATTTTCAATTTGTAGAAAACTCAAATGTATGTTTAAAAGTAAAATCTTTTAACGTTGAAATTAACGGAAAGATTTATAATTGTTTAAACCAAGATTTGTACGCAATTAAAAACAAATCAAACTATATAGATTTTAACAATGATTTTTCAATAGACACTGGAGAACAATTTTCAATAAAATTTACATTAGATGCATATTTCACATCAAATCATCATGAATATGTATTTGTGGAAGAAAAACAAACAATTTTAAATGTTTCTCAAGTCCAAACAAATGCAAATCTAAATGAAAACATGCAAATAGAATTTTCTTCTTGGGGTGTAAATTCATCGAATAATAAATTTAGCTATAATGTAACTTTTATATTTGATTATTTTCCTGCATTATAACACTTTATATAAAACATAAAAAGACCTTAAAATTTAAGGTCTTTTTTATAGGGAGATATTTAAAATAAAGTAAAACTACTTTGTGATTTTAAACACAACAAGATATTAATATGTTTCATATTGTTTGTCAATACCCATTTTTAAAAATTTTTTATTTTTTATTATTTTTTACAAAATTTTCAAAAAATTCATGTACCTTTGGCATTGCTCTGTTTAGTGATTGCGTAAATCTTTGCATGGTGAGTCTATTAAACTCAAGCCTGCTAAGCTTGGTTTTTGCAAGTTCTAAAGCATCTATTTTTAAATCATAAACAATAAACTTGCATATTACTTTGCCAATGTTTTCCTGATAATTTTCTTGTGTTATATATAACACATCAACTAAATCTTTAAAATATTCACTGTTAATAACTTCATCGTAAGCGTAGTTTAAAAATAGCGCCAATTTGGTTATTGAATGAGAATTTCCTCCAGAAGCTGCCAAAAACAACCATTTCATTGACAATTCTATGTTTTCTTCAAGCGCAGGATTGCCATGTTTGAACCA
>CALWKJ010000068.1 GCA_944381225.1 uncultured Clostridia bacterium
AATAAATTTCATCACTTTTTGAATTAATTGCTTTGCTGATTTTGTCTCGCGCTCTATCAACCATTGCTTGAGCATCTCTACCAAAGGAGTGTAAACTATTTGAGTTTCCATATATGGTATTAAAGCATGGCATCATTTCGTTTAACACTTCGCTTGAAACGTAAGTTGTAGACGCATTGTCTAAATAAATTTTTTTATCCATCATAACTTCCTTTTACTAAGACAAGTATACCATTTAATAACAAAATTTGCAATACTAAATTTCTTTATATGCATCAAGTTTTGCCAAAATCTGCGTTTTTGGCATATATCCACTAAAACGCTCAACTTCTTTTCCATTTACAAAAACTATCATGGTTGGGACAGCCATTATCCCATAAGCCCTTGCTAAATCTTCACTTTGGTCAATGTCAACCTTATAAATTTCGGCTGTTGTTTCTTGGCTAACTTGTTCCAAAATAGGTGCCAACATTCTACATGGTCCACACCAAGTAGCAAAAAAATCTACCATCATTACACCTTTTACATTTTTTAATTTTTCATTAAAACTTTCACTGTTTAATATTTGCATATAATACCTCCTATAATATATATTTTTTTAAATCATGCATTTTATATGTGTTAGTGAATACTTTTTGCACATATGGTCTATCAATCACAACTTCTGCCATTGGATATTCCCCGCTAGCGTTAAATGAAATTTCCTCTAATAGTTTCTCCATAATTGTATGAAGTCGTCTTGCCCCAATATTCTCCATGCTTTCATTTTGTTGTTCGGCAATTTTTGCAATTTCATCAAGCGCTTCATCTGTAAATTTAAGGTCAATATTATCAACTTTTAACAAACTTGAATATTGCAACGTAACTGCATTTTTTGGAGTTGACAAAATTTTTACAAAATCATCTTTTGTTAAATTGTTCAACTCAACTCTAATTGGAAATCTCCCCTGAAGCTCTGGAATCATGTCTTCAATTTTAGAAACATGAAACGCACCAGCTGCTATAAACAATATAAAATCTGTTTTTACATTCCCATACTTAGTACTTACTGTTGAGCCTTCCACAATAGGTAAAATATCTCTTTGAACGCCTTCTCTTGAAACATCTGGCCCACTTTGATTTGACTTCCCTATTATTTTATCCATCTCATCAATAAATATAATTCCCTCTTCTTCAGCTCTTTTTATTGCTTCGCTATTTACATTGTCATTGTCTATTAATTTGTCAGCTTCTTCTTCTATTAAACTCTCACGAGCAAACATAACAGACATCTTTTTTTTCTTTTTTCTAGGGGGAAATACATCTCCAAAAATTGAACCAATACTTATTTCGCCCATACCAGCCATCATATCAAATTGCTTTGGTTTCTCATTTACCTCTATCTCAATATTTAAGTCGTCATAAACACCTTTTTTATAATTTTCTTCAATTTCTGAAATAGTTGGTTGATTTTCATCGCCGTTTTTTGCTAATTCTTGGCTAATTATTTTTACTAATTTTTCTTCTACAACCTTTTGAGCTCTTTTTTCAACTTCATGCATTTTTTCATCTTTAACCATTCTTACAGAAACAGAAACCAAATCTCTAACCATGCTTTCAACATCTCTTCCAACATATCCAACTTCTGTGTACTTTGTTGCTTCAATTTTTATAAATGGGGCTTTGACAAGTTTTGCAAGTCTTCTTGCAATTTCTGTTTTTCCAACTCCAGTTGGTCCTTTCATAATAATGTTTTTAGGAGTGATTTCTTCTCTTAATTCTTTTGGAAGTTTGCTTCTTCTATAGCGATTCCTTAGGGCTATTGCAACGGCTTTTTTGGCTTCGTCCTGTCCTATTATATATTTGTCTAATTCACTTACTATTTCTTTTGGTGTTAAACTCATATTTACTCCTTTATTTTAAATTTCTTCAACAATTAAATTAGAATTTGTAAACACGCATATCTCACTTGCAATCATGAGTGATTTTATTGCAATTTCTCTGGCACTTAAATTTGTGTTTTGTATAAGTGCTTTTGCAGCGCTAAGCGCATAATTTCCACCACTTCCAATCGCGCACACATCGTCTTGTGGCTCAATTACATCACCCATACCAGAAATAATTAATAGTTTATCTTTGTCCGCAACAATCATCATTGCTTCTAATTTTCTAAGAGCTTTATCCATTCTCCAAAGACTTGCCAATTCAACTGCGCTTTTCATAAGATTTCCAGAAAATTTATTTAGCATTTCTTCAAATCTTTCACTTAAACTAAAAGCATCAGCAACACTTCCAGCAAATCCTATTATCACTTGGTCATTATATATTCTTCTAACTTTAACAGCATTACTTTTAAAAATTACGCTTTGTTGCATTGTAACTTGACCATCGCCACATACTACAGTTTTTCCGTCTCTTTTAACTGCGCATATTGTAGTACCTTTAAATAAGCTTTCCATTTAATTTCTCCTTTATTTTTTTTATTTCGTTCATTGAATTATCAAAAATATATTGCTTTTTAATGTTTTTATCAACTATTTGCTTGTCACAATATATTATACCATAATTTGCATTCATAGGCTGAAAATTTTTATCATCTGAAAACGCAATATAATTTATAAGCGCACCAATGCATGTGGTTCTAGGAAATGATATTAAATCTTCGCCTTTTAAATATAATAACATATTTATCGCACAAAGCAAACCACTTGCTATACTTTCAACATAGCCTTCAACTCCTGAGATTTGCCCAGCGACGAAAACGTTGGGGAATTTTTTTAATTGTGAATATTGATTTAAACACTTTGGGGCGTTTATATAACTGTTCCTATGCATCGTTCCATATCTTAAAAATTCTGCATTTTTTAACGCTGGTATTAAAGAAAAAACTCTTTTTTGCTCACTAAACAGCAAATTAGTTTGAAATCCTACCATATTTAAACATGTCGCTTGTAGATTTTCTTTTCTCAGTTGAACAATCGCATATGGCTTTTCTTCGCTTACATGCTTGGACAAGCCTACAGGCTTCATCGGACCAAATCTAAGTGAACGTTCACCTCTTTTTGCCAAAACTTCTATTGGCATACAGCTTTCAAATACTTTTAACTTTTCAAATTGATGTAATGTAGCACACTTCGCATTTACAAGTTCATTTACAAAAATTTCGTATTCTTTTTTATTTAACCAACAATTTAAATAATCATTTCCACCTTTATCATATCTATTTGCCCAAAAAGCCCTTGACATATCTATTGAATCCACACTCACAATTGGAGCAATCGCATCGTAAAAATAACAATTATCAATTCCAATTTTTAAAGAAATTGCCTTAAATAATTTATCGTCGCAAAGTGGACCGGTTGCAATTATTGTTGGCTTGCTCCAATCAATATCGTCAACAATTTTTTCTATAAAATTAATGTACTTATTGTTTTTTATTTCCTCAGTTACAGCATTAGAAAACTTTTCTCTATCAACTGAAAGCGCCATTCCCGATTCAACTTTGTTATTTTTTGCTACTTTTAGCAAAAAACAATTCAATTGCGATAGTTCGTATTTTAATAATCCACTTGCTGAAAGTGGCTCCGTACTTTTTAAACTGTTTGAACAAACTAGTTCTGCAAGTGAATTTAATTTTTGTGCTGGAGTCTTCTTTATTGATTTCATTTCAAACAGGTTTACATGTATTTTATTTTGCGCCAAAAAATATGCTGCTTCACAACCAGCAAGTCCAGCTCCTATTATGTTTACACTACTATTCTTTAACATATTTACAACTATTATTTGAGCAAATAATTTTTTTCCCTTTTTTTACTAAATAATTTCCACAATTCGGACATTTTTCTCCGGTTGGAATATCCCAACTCATAAATTTACATTCAGGATATCCACTGCACGAATAAAATATTTTGCCTTTTTTACTATGCTTTTGCAACACCTCTTTCCCACATTCTGGACATATTCCTTTTGGTGTATTTGGTTCGTTGTATGGCATTATGTTTTTACATGTTGGAAAGTTAGAACAACCCAAAAATTTGCCATATTTCCCTTCTCTTATAACCATTTTGTGCCCACACTTGTCACACAAAACATCAGTTTCAACTGGCTCTGGCTTTGGAGAAACATATGCATTAAAATTTGCGTTTATCAAAAGCTCTTTAAAACTTTTCCAGAAATCGTCTATTACCTTTTGCCATTCACAATTATTTTCAGCAATTTCATCAAGCTTTGTTTCCATGTATGCTGTGAATGTAACATTAATCATTTTATTAAAATAATTTTCCAAAAAACCAGTTACAGATTTGCCTAATTCGGTTGGTTTAATGTATTTCCCTTCTTTTTCTGTGTACTGTCTTGAAGCGATAATTGTTACCGTTGGAGCATATGTTGCTGGTCTGCCTATTCCTTTTTCTTCCATTGCTTTAACCAAAGTAGCTTCAGTGTATCTAAGAGGTGGTTTTGTAAACTTTTGCTCTGGCGTTAATTTAACCATTTCCAAAATTTCATTTTCTTCTAACTTTGGAAGTTTTACATTTTCATCCTTTTCTTCTTTTC
>CALWKJ010000069.1 GCA_944381225.1 uncultured Clostridia bacterium
CAACATTGTTGGCAAGTGTGTAAATTAAAAATTTATGCACTTGTCAATGATGTTGGTCAAAGTACAAGCAGGCAACTTCGAAGGCATAAAACAAAAACAATACTTTAAAATTTAATTTTGCGTAAAGTAAGTATTACCTTTACGCAAAATTGTATTCTTGTATTCTTGTATTCAAGTTAAAAGGTTTAGTATGGAACTTGGAGTTGATGATAAAAAAGAATTAGTAGAAAGTGAAAGTAAACAATATCGTAATTGGTGTTTAACAATTAACAATCCATATACTTATTCGACTTTTACTGATGATGAGATTGAAAGTTATTTAATAAATAATATAGATTTGGAAGAAAAATCTTTAATTCAAGAAGATTTTGAATATTGTGAATTAGATTATTTGCATTTTAGAAATGTATACACAAATGATAATGAGTTAAAAACATATGTTGAAAAATTGGTAAATTTAGATAGATGTATTTTTCAAAGAGAAAGGGGTGGTAATACATATACTGAGCATATTCAAATGTATATAGAGTTTACTATGCCAAAAAAATTTGAGACAATTAAAAAATATTTTCCATATGCTCATATAGAAAAAAGAGAAGGTAGTAAACAAAAGGCTATTGAATATTGTAGCAAAGAAGATACAAGAGTGGGTGAAACCATTCGAATAGGTGATTTTTCTTCAATAAATAAATCATCTGTTGCAGATGTATTAAGAGCAGTTGAAGAAGGTAAATCGAATATAGAAATTGCTAAAATGTTTCCAAACTATTATATTCGTAATTTGCAAGCAATAAATCAATATAGACAAGATTTAAGGTTTGAAGAATATAGAAACAAAGAAAGAAATGTTGAAGTCTATTATATTTATGGTGTTGCTGGTTGTGGTAAAACTCACTATGTATTAAACAAGTATGGGTTTGAAAATGTATACAGGGTTACAAGTTATGATAAATCTTCTTTTGATAATTACAACGGTGAAGATGTAATCATGTTTGAAGAGTTTAGAAGTGGTTTTAAAATTGGTGATATGTTAAACTATTTAGATAAATACCCTTTAATGTTATCAGCAAGATATGTAAATAAAGTTGCCTGTTACACCAAAGTTTATATTTCATCTAATATTGATTTAACTGAACAATATAAAAGTGTGCAAGAAAATGAACCTGAAACATGGAAGGCATTTAAAAGAAGAATACATAATGTATATAGAGTATATAGTAGAGAAGATTTTAATCATCTTGTTAATATAAAAAGTAATTATGATGAAAAAGTTCAAGCAACACTTTTAAAAGATGATAGTAGTTTGCCATTTTAAAAAATGCAGTTCTAAAGACTGCATTTTTTATGTTTTATAATGAAAATTTGTGTCAAAAATAGTGTCATAAATTTGCTGAAAGTCTTATAAATAAAGGGTTTCGACTATATCTTGAAAGTTGTTCAAGTCCCTTCATCCGCACCAAAAGATAGGCATTTTGCCTATTTTTTTATTACTGGCAGTGAATAAAACTCCACCAATAGAAAACATTATGGCATGCTAGGATTTTGGCGACAAATGAATTTTTTTCATAATTTTATGCAATGTTTTTAATTTTTTTAACATACAATTTGCACATAAAATTATAAAAAGCCTAGTTTGTGTTTTAAGTGAATTGTATAATCTGTATTAAATATATTTTTATTTTTTATTACAAATAATAATGTACATTGTGATTTTGTTTAATTTAATAGACACAAATTTTTCAAGATGTTATAATGATAAAAAAGTGTTGTATGTGTTTGGAAAAAGGAGGAAAAATGGCTGAAGAAAAAAAAGATAAGCTTGAAGGCGAAAAATTTAGAAAAGTTTTTAGAGTATTAGCAGATGTTATTTTTGTTCCATTTATTATTATTATCTTAATTTCGTCAATACTAATGTTTAAATCAAAAATAAACAATGAAGTGCCATCTCTTTTTGGTTATTCTGCCGTAAAAATATTGTCTAATAGTATGGAACCTAATTATCACGAGGGTCAAGTTGTTTTAATAAAAAAAGTTGATCCTAAAAAATTAAATGTTGGAGATGTAATTGCGTTTTACCAATATATGGACATTAACGACGAAGAAAATTCTAAAGATTATTCTGTTGTAATATTTCATAGAATAGTTGATAAAACGGAAATTTTAAATAGCGAAGATGAAAATTACGGAAAGATTTTTTTCCAAACACAAGGTGACAACAACACATATGTTGATGAACATTGGGTTATGGAAGATTATGTTGTTGGCGTTTTGAGTAGTGACAACAGTTTTGTAAGTAATTTCTTTAATTTTTGTACAAGCACTGGTGGAATAATTTTATTGATAATAATTCCATGTCTTGCAATTATTGTTATAGTAACAATTAATTTAATTAATGAAGCAAAAAGATATAAAGAAATAAAAGATTTTGAAAAACAAACATCTGCATTGCAGAAAGATTTAATGGAAAATCAAAAACAAAAAGATATTAATAAAGAAGAAGTTCTTGCCTCTGCAAAAGAAAAAAATGAAAATGAATTGCGAAAAAACTTAGAAGATAAATCAAAAACTCAAAGCCTTAAAGAAGAACAAAATGTTGAAACTAAACATACTGTAGAGACTAAGCAAAAGAAGATTCCAGAGAAAAAAGAACCAAATAAAACAAAAGCTGAATCAAATTTAAAAGATGTAAATAAAGAGTTGAAAAAGCCACTGCCATCTAACAAACCATTACAAAAGGACAATGTATTAAAACAACCTTTGAAAAAACCTCCAGTGCCACCAAAGCAAACAATGAAAAGCGATGATGTAAAAATGGAAAAAAATAATAAAACTCAACCACAAAATTTGCAAAAATCAAAAAAGGATTTGCCACCTAAAAGATAAAAAAATTAAAATAATGAGAACGTGCAAACGTTCTTTTTTATTATTGTGATATTTTATTAATTAAAAAGTTTATAGTGATTTTAACTTTAAAACGTAGTTATAATATTTAACAAAAACGCAAACAAAAAGATAAAGATAATAAATATTTTACATAAAATTTGGGGCTAAATAACCAAAATAGTTCATAAAGAAAAATGACATGCAATTTGATAGTTAAAAATGGATCTTTTTAAGAAAAAAATTTGTTTAAAACAATATTAAAATTGTGGAATTAGTTGAATTTAAAAGTATAAAAATAACTTAAACAATTTGACAAAAATATTATATTGTGATAGTTTGTGTTGTAGTGTATTATTAGATTTGTTTATTGTTATCATTAATGTTAATAATTAAGATTATATAATAAATTATTTAATATCATTATTTATGTGGGTAGTTCAATTGGTAGAGCGACGGTCTCCAAAACCGTTTGTTACGGGTTCAAGTCCTGTCCCACATGCCATTAAAATAAAGGAAAAATTTATGAATAAAAGAATATTAACTGGTATTAAACCTACTGGCTATGCCCATATTGGAAATTATTTAGGCGCAATTAAACCAGCGATTGAGTTAAGCAATAACACAGATTTTGATTGTTTTTACTTTATTGCAGATTATCATGCGTTGACAACTTTATCAAACAGAGAAGAATTGATAGAGTATACTTATAACATAGCTTGTACATGGCTTGCTTGCGGATTAGATCCTGCTAAGGTAATATTTTATAAACAATCAGATATACCAGAAGATTTTGAGTTGAATTGGATTTTGTGCAATGTTACTCCAAAAGGCTTAATGAATAGAGCACATGCTTATAAAGCGTTCGTTGAAAAAAACGAGAAAGAAGGGGTTGATAAAGATAATGGAATAAACATGGGGCTTTATAATTATCCAATATTGATGACTGCAGATATTATTCTATTTGGAGCAAATTATGTGCCAGTTGGTTTAGACCAAAAACAACACATAGAGATAGCAAGGGATATTGTTAATTATTTTAATAAAAAATATGGAAAGGTGTTTATAACTCCAAGTGAATATATACAAAAAAACACTTGTACTTTAGTTGGGTTAGATGGCAGAAAGATGAGTAAAAGTTATGGAAACACTATTCAACTTTTTTCTACAGAAGAACAACTAAGAAAAAATATTAATAAAATTGTTACCGATAACAAAATGCCCGGTGAACCAAAAAATTTGGACTGTACTATTAACAAAATTTATAAACTTTTTGCAAGCGAGGAACAATCAAAAGCATTTGATGAAAAACTTTTAAATGGTTTGGGCTGGGGAGATGCAAAAAAAGAATTATTTGAAGTGATGAATGAATATATTAAGCCTATGAGAGATAAGTTTAATTATTATCAAAATCACAAAGATGAAGTGGATAAAATATTGGCAGAGGGTGCAAAAAAAGCAAGAGTTATTGCTAAAGAATTTTTAACAAAAGCAAGGCATGCCATTGGTGCAGATTAATAAAAGAATAGCAGTTTAATGACTGTAAATTACAATATATTATTGCGAATTATGTTTTAACTTTTTTAAAACAAAA
>CALWKJ010000070.1 GCA_944381225.1 uncultured Clostridia bacterium
TCTATTCTTCTATTCAATTCCCATGGTTCTTACCCACTCTTAGTGGATAACGTTTAAATACTATCACATACTTTATCCATTGTCAACGACTTTTTTGTACTTTTTTTAACTTTTTTTATGTTTATCAAATCACTTATTAAATGCACATAATGAAATTAGGCGTTTAACTTTATATTAATGTTAATATTTTAATGCTGATATAATTTTATCTTGCATGTTTGATTTAAATGTGTTATCCTAAATACATATAGGAGATACTATGAAAGGTACGGTAAATAAAGGCATATTGTTTTATTTTTTACTTTTATGCACAATAGTTCTTGGAGTTGCTTGCATAATTATGACTATTCTTATATTTTCACCCGGAACTGAATTATTTGGAATTAGTTACTACGGGAAAAAAGTAGACAGTTATTACGCAAAGGCATCTTCAGAAGAAAATGCTGAATATTTAGATTATTTGGTTAACAACAATCAACTCGAAACCTTTAACATTTCATCAAATTACTTAGACATAAATGTCATGATGATTGATATTAATAGAATACAATTAAATATAAATTCATTGACTACTGGAATAATTAAAAGTGGCAATCAAAAAAATTTTGTTGTAAATTACAATTACGATGAAAATACAAAAACATTCAACTTTAACGCAACTGGGCCAAAATGCTCTCTCTTTTTTTCCAAAAAAGCATCAATAAATTTATATTTACCATTGGATTTCAACAATCAAAATTTAAATTTAAATTTAACATCGAATGACGGAGACATTAGCATAGGTAATTCAAAGCATGATAATTTTTCTTTTAAAAATCTAAACGTTGAAATAAAAGATTCAGCATTTGTGAATTTGGGAGAAAAAGCAACATTTAATAATAGTTTGCAATTAACGGTACCGAAAGGCGAAATTAAAATTAATTCTAAATTAAACACAGATTTATTTAAAATAACATCAGACACTGCAAAAATTGAAATTGACAATATAAATTCTAGTGAAGCCGTAATTAAAACAAACTCGTCAATAATTAAACTGGGAACAGTCAGCTCAAACTTGGTTTACGACTCAAAAAAAGGCGTTCTTGACATTGAAAAAATAACTGGAACTTTACAATGTGAAGAAGATGTTTTAATTTCTAACATATTTATAGACGAAGCTTATGATGAAATAATTTTGCCTAACGCAAAATCTTCTACAATAACAATAAATTCACTGTATGCAAGATGCTTTATTAGAACCGAAACTGGAGATGTAACAATAAATCAAGCAACAGATGTTGTGGACATAGAAACCGAAAGCGGAGATATAGATGTAGTTATAAATACCCACTCCGACATTTCAAGCCCACTGAATTCAACAATATCAAATCTTGTTACGAAATCTGGTTCTATAAATGCAAAATTTACAGATGTGAAATTTTCTAACAAGATTTATACAGAGTCTGGAAATATTTCAGTTTCATTTAAAAACGGCATAGATTTTATTTTAACTTATAATTGTGTAAAAAACAAACCAACACTGTCTAAAGGTATAACGACAAATGAAATACAAAATTCAGCCTCTTTTAACATAGGGACACCTAATTTGTACGACAATATAACCATATTAAACAACACTGGAAAAACTTCTATTGATGACACCTTCGTGTTTTAATTTAGTAAAGATATTAAAAACGCCTAACAAATTAGGCGTTTTTTGTTTTAAAATTTTTAATAAAATAAGTTGCAAATTATACCAACTAAACTTCCAATAAGGTATAATGTAGTTAATATAACTAAATTTTTTTTCCAATTTTTTCTATTTTTGGCAAACAACACCAAAATTCCTATTCCACTCCCCGAACAAAGTCCAGCCAATAAAGCACCAAATGTTATGCCTCCAGCCATGTAAAATTCAACTAAAAACACCGAAGAGGCACAAGATGGAATTAACCCCACAAGAGATGCAATAAAAGGAGAAACAAATTTATTTGATGTAAAAATTTTTGATAAATTTTCAGTTCCGGCAAAATTTATTATAATCCCTATTAAAAAAGTTGCAACAAACAAAAAAGCAGCTATTTGAATCGTATGCAAAAGCGCATCTAAAAAAATATTATTTACACACGAATGGTGTTCATGCTTTATCAATTCTTTATTTTGAGCATTATAATTGCATGTTTCTTTATTTTCATGACAATGAATTATATGAGATTTAGAGCATGCTGTTAAATCGCAATCATGAGCATGGACTTTGCTAAACGCATTTACATCTACATTTTGTTTCTTTTTAAATAAAACAAAAACCAAATCAATTAAATACCCAAAAATAATGGCAACGACTAATTTAATGGCAATCATAATTATCATAGGCAATATAAAATTTGGATTCGCTATCATAATTGGAATTGCTTCATCACTTGTCGCAATCATTACTGCAATTAAAGTTCCCATTGTAATCGCTTTTTTAGAATATAAATCAGCCATTACAACTGAAAAGCCACATTGAGGAACACATCCAGTAACTGCACCAATTAACGGGCCTAATTTTTTTGTCTTATTCATTAAAACTGTGTATTTATTATTGTTGTTGTGCCCAACATAACTCACTAACAAATAAACTAAATATAAAATTGGCAAAATCTTTAATGTGTCTAAAATTGCATCTATAAAAACATCTAACATTTTATGTACCCTTTTAATATTTAAAATAAAACATGGTTAAAGTTTAAACTAAATAGCCTATACACTGAATTATATTTCAATACAGCATAGCATATGTGTTTAAAATTAAAAATTATACATCATTGTTTTTATTGCGAAATGTATTATAGCACATATTTTTTATATTTCAAGTAATTTAATTTGCAATAATTTGCGAATCTACTTTTACATACACCTGAACATATTTTAAAAAGTCGTTTTTATCTTCTAAATTACTTAAAAATTTTTCAAATTTTTTGTGATTTGCAAAATATAGTATTTTGTAAATTCCCATTACATCAGTTTTTTCTTCTCTAAATTTGCCAAGCGAAAAAGAAATTTCTTTTTTTATCTCATCTTCAATTTTTTGATTAATATCATTTGAAATCTTTATTTCTTTGAAAGATTTTACATGTTCTTGACTTTGCAAAATTTCAACTATGTTTAATTTTAATGATAAGTTAAAAGTGATATGTGGCACATTATTTAAAAATTCAACTTTTGGATGGATAATGTTTTTTTGAACCTCCAATGAAATTGTTGCATCATTTAACCCTTGTTCGGTAACATTTTTTATTGTAATCATTTGTTGTAAATTATTTTCAACAACCCAATTTACACCCTTCATCTCTTCGACGGTTGTTATGTATTTTAAAATTCCGTTCACAAATACTGCATGTTCCCTTTGAAAAGATATAACTTTTTTTTCTTCTTGTGATGTTTGTGCTGAACTTGATTGCTGATTCGAATTTGAATTCTGTTGGCTTGAACTTATACCAGTACTAAAATCATTTTCAATTTTAATATATCCCAAAGTGGAAGTTGAAGTCTCAGAATAATAACCTTTTAAAAAACTATCTAAACTGGTATCTTTTGTATAATTTACATTAAATTCATTTTGAATAATTTCCTTTAATTTGTACATGGATGATTGTTCCAAAGAATTTGATTGTTGTAAAATTTCTTTGGCAGACTCCCTACTTAAAACCAAAGAAACAGTGTTTGGAAGTTTTGTTGTAAAAGATAACGAATTTATTACATTTGCTATATTTTCTGTAGCCAAACTTTGAGAGATGACAACATAACCTGTATGTCCCATCTTTAGCCTTCTTCCAATTTGAGATTCTATGTTTGCGATAGCATTTGCAACTGTTGAATCCCTTCCCGAAACAAGCATAGAATTTTCGCTTTTTTCTTCCTTTAAAATACTTGAAAGCGTTAAGACAGAAATCTCAACTTCATCTTCAATCTTGTCAACGCCTATTGCAGTTACTATGGCACCTCTAAAGCTTAAAGAAGGCATTGTTATTGCGTTTGGGAGAAAAATAACTAGAATTGCCACAAAATATGCAAAAGCAAAAGAAGTTTTAATTTTTAACAATATTTTTTTTACGCTTTTTACCATATTTTTCTCCTTTTGAAAAAATTAACAAAAAAATATAAAATGCTGGAATAATAATCCATAAAAATATTCCAAAATATTTAAAATAAATTAATATAAAATTATAAATTTTTTCAAAATTATAAAATATAAAATACTGTACAAAAATTATTAATAAATTTACAGCCAAAAGAGAGTGATAATTATTTTTATATTCAAAAATTTTTTCATAGCAAGTATTTAAACAATTCATATAAAGCGCACCTTGAAAATACAAAATAAAAAGGTATACTAAAATTGCAATTATGTCCACATTTCCAACATTGCCAATGTTTCTGTTGTATTGCATAATATCTTCTATTGCAGTTTTGTGTAAAAAGGCAGTAACTCGAAAAAGTCTAAAA
>CALWKJ010000071.1 GCA_944381225.1 uncultured Clostridia bacterium
ACATATATATTACTACATCAACGAGCGAATAATACTTAAATTAAAAATGAGCACGGTAAAATACCGAACTCAAAATACAGCGATTTAAATATTAAATCTTTTTCCATCTTGGGCTTCAAGCTAGGATAACCTAACAAAGTGTGCTTTTTTATGTTTTTAAAATTTATTGATTTATTTTAATAAAAAACAAAATAATTTTTAATTAACACTGATCAGAACAATCCCCATGTCCAGCCATAGACATAGACAAAGAATTATCTATTGAATTAACATCAATCAAAACATCTTTCTTTCTAGAAAATAATTTTTTGAAAAATTTAAACATTACTATTCCCCCTTACGGCGATAATACCATAATTCCCATTTAAAGTCAATACTTTCCCCATATTATTATTTAAAACACCTAATCCTTCATTTCCTATACCAGTAACACACGGAATTCCAAGTTCTCTACAAATAATTGCTGCATGACATAAAAAACCACCCGTTACAGTTACTACACCTTTTGATTTTATAATATGAGGAATCCAATTTGGATCAGTTGCATATGCAACAAGAATTTTGTCTGTTTGAATTTTTTTAGTGTAATCATCTGCAATATAAAATTTTGATTCAACAATACCAGAAGATGCTGGCGTACCTTTTATGCTTACTTCAATATTTTCCTCAGGTTTAATAGTTTCTATTTTGATTTTTCTTGTGACAGGTCTGTACTGCAACATAATAAGCTTTCCATTTAAAATCATCCATTCAAAATCGGCAATAGCATTTAGTTTATTTTGAAAGCAAACTAATTGTTCACCTATACTAACTTCATTATCAGATTTTAAATAAGATCCTTCACATTGTTTTTTGTTCCACACCTCGGAAACAGGTGTACATACGCCAGAAACAAGTTTTTCTCCACTTCCTTTAACCCACTCTAAAATTCCATCATTCTTATCGTTTCCAATCCAAACACCCGAATATTCAGGTTCAACATACTCTTGTATTACAACTGCCATATGTGGCTTATCAATCTTTGTTTCCTTTATATATGCTCTTAAACGAGAATTGTTTACAGAATTTTTAACGTTATGTATAGCTTTGGGTAAATCTTCAAACTTAACATCTAAAAATGAATCAAACATTCCTGCAAAAGAATTTTCTTCTCCGTCTTCAATATCAGCAGAGCTCCTTACTGAAAATTTTGTACATTTTGATTCAAGGAAACTGAGATCTTCATTTTTTAATTTTGTATTTGTTGGAATACAAACTGTAAATGGAACTTTTATAGCGTGTAAATTGAGCATCCCCAGCCCAAACATTTTTCCACCAACTAATTTAATTACATATTTTTTTATATAAAGTCCGCATAATAGACTTACTTGTTCTAATGATAAAATTTTGTTTTTTCGCATAATTTTGAACAAAAATTTTCTTAAGGTTAAAAATTCAATATCAAACGGTGTGGCAGTATTATTTTTACAGTATCTTCTTTGTACTTCTTCGGTAAATTCTCCATATCCACCCTCAAAAAAATCGTGTTGAGAATCTTGAAACTTTTTTAACACCAAATATGTTGCTATTAATTGACAATTTAAATCAATGTTTTCCTTACTTTGTTGTATTATATTTTTAACATCTTTAGATAAGTAAATTCTGTCAACCTTTGAAATAATATCTAAATATTTATCTTCACCATATTTTTTCTTGATTTCTTCTTGTAAAGCAACAGAAAATGAACTATGCTCATCAACACTCTCTAAAAAGTAGAAATATGCCAAAGACATTAAAATATTTTTTAACTTATTTTTACTTTCATTGCGGGCTTTTTCGTAGTACTTTATGGTTTTAGCATTAATTTCATTTAAAATTTCGTCAATTTTTTTACTATCAAACATTTTTTTATTAAAAAACTCAATGTAATTATTTATTTCATCTGCAAACTTTTCGTTTATAATCATTTGAAACAACATTCTACTACAAAATGCCCTTTTTGAAATAAATTTCTCAACTTTCAATTTATCATTATAAAATTTATCAACTGATATCATCAATCTTTCTCCTTATTTTGTTTTATAGCAACACAAACTCTGTCAGTATTACTTTTTATTATGAAATCTAAAAATTCATATCTTTCTTTGGTGTTCCATATTTCTTCTAATGTGTTGCTATTTAAATCGCCTAAATAACTTTTTTCTAAGAATGGGCAACAATAAACACGACCATCTTCGTTTATTGTTAACCTTGCCAGTCCTGCAGTACACGTCCAATTGTCATTACCAACAAATTCAGAATTTCCATATTCAATTTTAAAAACTTTTCTTTTACCATCTTCATCTGGCACTTCTGAGTAGAAAATATGCTCATATTCAGGATGTTCTTTGTATAAATCTAATAATCTTTGTTTCATAGCCATTTGTTTTTCAATGCTTAATTCTAATTTTTTTTCAGCGCGTCCTTTAATTATAATATTTGATAGCTGAATATGTTTAACCCCTTTTGTCTTTAGTAAAACAATCATATCTATAATATCATCGTAGTTGATACTATTAACCACTGTTGCTGATGTTATTGAAAAACCTTTTGATGCGGCAAATTCAATATTAGATATAGTTTTGTCAAAAGTATTTTCCCCACGAATTTGTTCATGAGTATTTTTTAAACCATCAACGCTAACATTTATAACAACTCTATCCTTGTATTTTGTATCAATTTTTTCTATAAACCTATTTAGCAACAAACCATTTGTAAAAATTGTTATTTTTATGTCATGAGATAGCAGTGTATTTGCAATATAGTCAATATATTTGCAGGTCAAACATTCACCACCTGACAATGTTACCTCCATCACATTTGAGTTTAAAATCTCACTTAATATTTTATCAACCAACTCTTTTGATGGCTCAAAATTATTAAGTTCCCCCAAATAACAATGCCTACATTTCAAATTACATTTTTTTGTCACTTTCCATTGTACTTTTATTGGTGCTTTTAAATTAATATTATCTTCATAGAAATCTCTTTTTATTATTTCATTTTCTATTTTTTTATAATATCTTCCAATTTTAAATCTGCTAATATTCAAAAGTAAACTTATCTCTTTTTTGGTTTTATTTTCATCAAATAGTTCAATAAGTTTCAATGTAAAATCATTCACAACAAAGTATTTGTTAAGCCACATAATTAAGTTTTTGTCTTCTTCCAAGCGTCTCTTGTTTATCATTGTTTCTCCTTTATAACTTTATCCCTATAAAGAGATAAAATAAGGTCTTTATATTGTTCTAAGTCGGAAATTATACCATTACATTGTATTTTTTGTAAAACATTTAATACATCCTTTGAAAATAGTCTTGACGGTGTAGATAAGCTAATAAAGGAATTTGCTTCTTTCCTAACTTTACCAATAAGCACTTCAAATTTTTTATCTTTAATTCTCTTCCAAGTATTCTCATTTAACTCGTGAACATTTTTATCATTAAGTTTTAAAAGATGATTGCCAAGTTCAATTCTACAGCCACCTCTACATCTTGCTAAATTTATGCAAGATTTACAATAAATTGGCAGCCATTTTAATCCACGAAATGTTTTTAATATTTTGCTGTTCCAAATCTTATTCAATGATTGCTTTTTCAAATTGCCCATAACTTGAGATGCACTTGAACAGATTTTTACATTTAAATCATAGTCAATCGCACAAAATATACTTCCTGCACCACAGCCATGACATAAATGTAGATATTTAGAAGAAACAACACACGGAGCAATACAATTATTGACACTAATATCATATTCTTTTTCAACCAGTTCATAAATAGTTTTCATAAAAACATTTAAGTCTAAATCACATTGGTTAACTTTTCCGCACCCCAAATCATTGTATCTAGATATATTCATTTTAATTTTATTATGGTCGCAAAAATTATAAACAGCCATTATATCCTTTTCATTTATATTTTCGTTAAAAGCGGTGTAATTTATGGTTAAATTAACCTTACCAAG
>CALWKJ010000072.1 GCA_944381225.1 uncultured Clostridia bacterium
AGTAGTTATTACATATGGAGAACTTGATGTCCCATCGCCTTCAGTGAAATTTGTTTCTTGGTACGAACTCCAATAATTTTGATCTTCAGCGAATAATGAAAAAGTAAAAAAATTTATCGTAAAAACAAATAGGCAAAAATACAATCCCATTAATAAACTTGAAGTCTTAAAAAAATTTTTACTATAAATTTTTTTCATAACTCCCTCTTTATAAGTATAAACTTTTTAAAAATTTATTGTCAAATTTAATTAAAAAACAATCTAAAATAGATTGTTTTAAGCTTCATTATTATTAAAAAAGTCAAACGCTTTCATAATTTCATCTAAATCCTCTTTGGGGTTTACTGCCTCTTTTAAGTCAAATCCCGTTTCATCAACTTCATTATTATCTTTAATTTTTGAAGTTATTATATTGGCATATGCATCAGATTCTTGAACATCTTCTTTTAAAAATTTATCTGCCAAATTCTCATAATTTTCACCATCTTTAATTGTACTGTTATATATTGGTTTTATTAACGGAGCCTTATCTTCTATTCTACTGAGTTCGCTTTGTGAATTTCGCATGTCCTTTGGCAACTGTTTTCTTTGTACTTTAACAATTTTTTGTGGTTCTTGCTTTGAATGTGTTCCCAATTTGCTAAGCAATAACCTGATTGTGTCGTTGTCTGTTTGTACTGGAGATGTTATTGAACAAAGTTTATAATCATTTTTTAAAGTTGATTTTATATTATTTTTAAATTCGTGCAAAAGGTTTTTAACATTTTCCACTTCTTCTATTTGAGGATATTTTTCCAAGATTACATTCAATAATTTTTCCCACTTAGAATACAATAAATTAATTTGTTGTATTTTTAATTTATATACGTTATTTGAACTTTTTTCTATTTGTTTTGCTTTTTCTACTGCAGCAGTTAACGCAATTGAAATGTTATCACTTTTATCCTTGTTTTCTTTTTCCTTATTTTTATATGATTTTAATTCTTCACTTATTTTTAAATTATCTCTTTCAAGTTCGTTGATTTTGCTAGTTAAATCATTTAAAAACAAATCAACTTCTTTTTTGTTATAACCATTTTTTGATGTGGTAAAATTCATTTTAATTACTCCTAGTATTAATTTTTGCCCTTATTAACAAATTAGCTAAGACAAAAAACAAGAAACAAATTTGAACAAAAACAAATTCGAACAAATTTATGTAGGCAAACTTGTATATACTTAATAATATCACTTCAAAAACACATATTACAAACACTTTTAAGTGAATATTTTGACGAAAAATTGCAAAAACAAGAAATGATGAGATGCCAAAAATTAAAATATAAATTGGATAAATCAATTTAAATTCTAAACCATAAAAATGCTTATACATATTAAAAATCGAAGTAAATAATAAAAAACTACCTATCCATAATTTTGAATCTTGAACAAAAAAGGCGCTTTTAATTAAAGTTGGGAAACTTAAAAATAAAAGTGCCAAAGAAAACCAAATTTCTTTAAGCGTTGAATTTGTTAAACATAAAATATATAAAATAAACAAAAAAAATTTAAATATTTTTAGAAATATTGTTATTTTCATTTTTGTTGACCTTATTTTTTTTATTTATAGTGTAAATACAAATCAACAAAATTATTCCACTTAATATCAAAATTGCACTAAGTAATTGTGATACTTTTATTGTTCCGATATACAAACTATCTCCTCTAAAAGTTTCAATAATACATCTAACGCTTCCATAAAGCATTAAATACAGCGACATCATAACGCCTTTTGTCTTCACTTTTTTTATAATGTTAACAAAAACAATAAAAATTATAAAGTTGCAAAAACTTTCGTAAAAAAATGTGCTTAGATGCCATACTCCATTAATTTGTGTTGAAAAAGGAAACCACATTAAAGCTTCATTTGTTACAGCTATTCCATAACAACAACCAGCAAAATAGCATCCTATTCTTCCAATGGCTTGGCCCAATATTAATCCAACAACAGCAACGTCAGCAACGTCAAAGAAGTTTTTTTTATGGATTAAACAATATAATATTACGCCAATAGCGCCACCGATAACTCCACCATAGATTGCCATTCCCCCTTCCCAAATTTTAAAAACTTCCCAAAATGTATATGCTTGGTCACTAAATATAACAAAATACAATCTTGCTCCAATAATTGAAAATGGCAAAACATACAATGCCACCAAATAAATATCGTCAGCACTTAAATTTCTATATTTCGCAATCTTACAAACCACAAAAATGGACAACATCATTCCAAGAGCAATGATTAATCCATAAAAACTCACGTGCAAACCAAATATTGAAAATCCTTCTTGAACTAAAAACATATTGAAATTATACATATTTATTAAATACTCGTCAATTGTATGCATATAAAATAAAAAAGACAAGAATAAATCTTGCCATTTTTTTAAACATTATGAGTCTTTTTAAATTTATCTACTCTACCACTGACGTCAACAATTTTTTGTTTCCCAGAGAAAAATGGATGACATTTGTTACAAATATCAACTTTAATTGTATCCCCATGAACAGAACTGCCTGTTTTAAATGTATTTCCACAAGCACAAACAACTGTTACTTCATGATAATTTGGATGTATTTCTTTTTTCATTTTCTTCACCTTTTATCTAAAATTACTAAAAAATACTATCATACTATAAAAAATATGTCAACACAATTTTACAAACTATCTTTTAAAATATCTTTTAATGAATATGCAACCGAATCTATATCACCAGCACCTAATATTAATACTGCGTAACCATTTTGTATATATTTAATTATTTTTTTTAAAATAACATCAAATTTTGCATAATATTCACAAGATACATTTTTAATATCTTTATACAATCTAAAAGCAGATGCGGTTTTATCATATTTTTCCCTTGCAGGATATGTTTTCACTAAAATCAGTTTATCACAATCATCAAAACAAGTTAAAAATTGTTTGTACAAATTTTTTGTTCTAGAATATGTATGTGGCTGGAACACAACCAAAGTTTTTTTATCGCCAGCATATTCTTTAAAAGTTTTAATAGTTTTTTTTATCTCTGTGGGATGATGCGCATAATCGTGAACAGCTAAAGTATGTTTATTGTTTAAAATCTCAAATCTTCTTTTTACACCTTTAAAGTTTTTTAATCCTTGAACTATGCTGTCAATAGGAATTTTCAATATAATACATGTCAAAACAACAGCCAATGAATTTGTGATATTGTATTTACCTAAAGCACCAAGTTCTATATGAGTCAAAAATTTTGACTTGAAATAACAATCATATTGATATTTATGATTAGCTATTTTTATATTTTTTGCTTCAATTATAGAGTTTTTCCCTTTAAATATTATCATATTTTCAAGTTTGAGCTTATTTTCGTTAGTTATAACTTTATCACATTGCTGTGCAAACTTTTTATATGAATTAATTTCGTTATGGATATTTTTAAAGTAATCCAAATGCTCTGGCTCTATATTTAATATTATTCCTATATTTGAATTTAAATTCAAAAAACTGTCCTTATATTCGCATGCCTCTGTAATTAAAATATTTTTTTTTTGCAGTATAAAACCAAAATCATAGCCTTCAAGCTGTGCACCAAAATGCAATGAAGGCTTTAATTGCGCATAGTTTAAACAGGAAAAAAGCATAGCTGAGGTTGTTGTTTTCCCGTGCGAACCAGCAACACTTATTAAAAATTTAAAATCTTTTGCTATCATTCCTAAAAGTTGCGCTCTGGAAAGAATTTTTAAATTGTTGTTTTTTGCCTCTATTAATTCTTCATTATTGCTATTTATAGCACAGTTGTATACAACACAATTACAATCTTTTATATTTTTTTTATTGTGACTTTTAAAAACCGGTATGCCAATTTTCTCTAGTTTTTGCGCCATTGCAAAATTTGCAATATCAGAGCCTTGAACATAATGTCCCGTTTTT
>CALWKJ010000073.1 GCA_944381225.1 uncultured Clostridia bacterium
AATGCAAGATTTTTGCAAATGGGGTGTTTTGTGTTGTATTTTTTCGTGTTTGTATTGTATAATATTGTTTGATAAGATGAAGAGGCTAAAATGCTGATAAATAAAGTGATTGAAAGATTTTTGATATGATATTCTATGATAAAATATGATATGAAAAGTCGAATTCACAACAATTTTAGGTCGCCCCTTCGGAACCATTGAGGAGGGTTCGAGTCCTTCTGGGTGCACCATAAATTTTTATAAATAAAGGTATTTAGCATTTGCCGATACGTTTGCGGCAAGCATTAGACAAGTCAAGAAATGACTTGCCTATTTTTTTGTAGTTGTACTTTAAAAAAAATACAAATCAATAAATTAGACTTGTATTTTAGATTATTGTATTTATATAAGCGTAAAGACTTTAAAAATTATAACAGCAAATAAGTAACTTAGCAATACACTAACAATTGCAAATTCAACAGAGATAACAATTTTCCACAAAACTTTATCAATATTTTTTATAATTGTTAAATTGGTAAAACCCAAAGCTCCACCTATTGCACCACCTATTGCACCAAACAAAACACATGGAATAAAAACTATTATGCCAAGTAAAATTTCATGCCAAAATAGTTTTCTGCATATTTCAATTTGATTATTAAACATTAATATTGTGACGCCAATGAGTTGATTGCCTTTTACTTCAATTTTTTCGGCATTTACGTCTGTTTTTAGTTCATACAAATTTCTTTTTATTTTTGTTAAAATTTTTCCATCATATGTTATTGTTTTTTTGCCAGTCCAAAAATTTTCTTCATATTCAAGGATTTTATTTTTTGTTTGTTCATTTTTTATTGAAACTTTCATTTTATTCTCCTAGTTTTCAAACCATAAAGTAGGCAAGTCTTCTTCTGTAATTATCCAAACTGCACATTGATTTATTTCTAAATTATCTATTGAAACAAATTTTTCAAAATTTAAATTTTGTAAAAATTGTTCTGAACATAATTCTTCAAATGATACATCTCCAGTTGATACTGTTTCTGACAATTTCGTAACCGATTGCCATTCATATGCAAAACAATTTTCATACTCAACACTGTATGCTCCAATAATATATTCAAATCCTTGTGATTTATATTGAGTAATTGTTACATCTGAAAAAATGAAACAATTTTTAACTAAGCCCGTACCACCAGAAATTCCATATACACTTACTATATTCCCTTGTCCATAATGAGCTTTTGCTTTTACATAGTTTTTAACA
This sequence comes from uncultured Clostridia bacterium, assembly GCA_944381225.1. Lineage (GTDB taxonomy): Bacteria > Bacillota > Clostridia > Christensenellales > UBA1242 > UBA5893. Next base: position 1,247 of record CALWKJ010000073.1, read on the forward strand.
TAGCAACTTTCTATATAGCCATCACCCATTGCCAAAATTCCACCTACGTACATGTCGGACATTTTTTCGGAATAAGCATTTTCTGTTGTACAAACATCAAGCTCACAATCTGTGTAACAATTTATAATTTTACCACCATGAGATATCGCTGCTATTCCTCCAACTATGCTGCTTTTCCAATTTGATTTTATTACGCCTTTAACGCAACAGCTGTTTATTGTTCCAAAATTTTCAATTACTATGCCTGCACATTTAACATCATGGTTATAATATATTTCTATATTTAAATTTTCCACGCTCAAGTTTTTTATAATTCCAAAATTTTGAATAAACAATCCATGTTCATATATTTTAATATTTTCGTTTTCTTTTGGAGCGTAATTTAGAATTTTATGTCCATTACCATCAAACACACCGTAATTTGCTTGAATATTAAAAAATGGATAGCCACTTAAATCTATGTCGCAATTTAAAATGTAGTTACTATATAAATTTCTGTTTGACAAGGCTATAAATTCTTCCTGACTGTTAATTAAAATAGCATTGATGCTAGTTGATGGAACTGGGTAATTTATTCCATCATAAATCCAACTGTTTGGCTGAGTAAACAAATTTTCTTCCATCCACAATTTGTTTTTTAAATTTGATTCCTCAGTTTTTGTTTCAACAAGTTTTGGAACAGATTTTCCACCTATGTACACTTTTATTTCACTATTATCTGAATAGTACGCTACAGTTTGCGCAAAGTCATACCATTCTACATTTTCGGCTTGAATATTATAATTTACTTCTGCAAACGAACTTTCGCTTACGTTACTAAAAATGGTAACTTTTAAACTTGATACATCTTTAAACTCTGCATTTAACTTTATTATGCTATAGTTATAATTTTTTTCATTTTTATATAAATATTCAGAATTAACTCCAATTCCATACACAAGACAATAATCTATATTTTCGGTTGCCAAAATATTGATTTGCAAATCGGTGTAACAATATTGAACATATCCAATATTATACAATCCACTTTGACCATTAGTGCCAGTTAATCCAAAAAATTGTATGTTGCTGTTGGTAGTAATGTCTATTGTTCCCTTTACATAACAATTTGAAATTAAACCTGAATTATTATATACCAACCCTGAAATGTTTATTGCTTTTGTTGAATCTGTGTTTGTTATGTCAATTTTTATATTTTCTATTCCTAAATTTTTTATTAGATTTAAATTTGAATTAAACAACTTTCCATTTGCATAGTCTACATTTATAAGTTTGTGATTTTGTCCGTCAAAGAAACCTTCAAAATCTACGGATTCTATTTTATTAAATTCACAATCAATATCATTAAGTAATGAAACATATTTATTTTTATAGTGATGAATGTCTGCCAAGATTTTAAATTTTTGCAAATCTTGTAATGTGGATATTTTGTATGGATTATTAATTGTTCCTTCGCCGTTTAAATCTTTTATCCAAATTGCATTTAAAACTACTTCTTCTTGATATTCTGTTATAAGAACTCCTAAATCTGTTGTTAAATATTCTTGACCATTATATTCCCAACCTTTAAAGGTGTAACCATTTTTTGAATATTGATTTTCTAAAATGCTAACAGGTTCATCAAATGTTGCAATTACATCTTCCATTGTTCCAGATGTTGCTCCATTGCCATTAAATTTTATGATATAATTTTTAGGTGTGTATTGTGCTGTTATATAAATAGTATCGTTGTTGCTTGTCGCCAACCTTTTGGCTGTATCTCCAGGGTAAAAAGTGTATGTATAATATACATTGTAGAAACTAAATTCATATCCGTCGTCTACATACTCAGGTTCAATTATCACAAATTCTTCTTCATAGGACTTAATTCCAATGTTCGTATATTTTACACCTGTCTTTAATGGATACTTATAGCAAACCGTGTATTTTATTTCTTCCCAACACGCAAACAAATCAATTATGTCACCATTTAATGGCGACAATTTTGAAAACGTGTCACCTATTTGATAAACTTTATTGTCATCGCTTATCCAATTTGTAAAATCATAGCCAAGTTTTGAAAAAGACGATATCGGAGCACTTATCGTTCCCTCTTGTGAATATAATATTCTTTGTGTGAATGAATTTTCTAAATCAACATTTTTGTCGGGATTGTATCTTAAAGTATAATAATTTTCAGAAAAGCAAGCATTAAATATTAAAACTGCATCGTTTTGGTTTGATAGATTCAAAATTTGGCTTTCATCATAATAAATTTTATTTGTTATTGACTCTGTCCAATAATTAAAATGATAAAATTCTTTTGTAAATTGATTTGAGATAAGATTTTCTGCTTTGTCATATGTAAATTCTTGTTCATACGAAGTAAGCCCATCAAAAGCAAATATAATTTTGTATTTTATAGGGTTCCATTGAGCAGTTAAAACTATTGTCCCTTTTGTTCCTAAAAGTTTAGAAATTTCTTCTTCATCTTGATAAATATTATTGTTATATAACCACCCATTAAATAAATATCCATTTTTTGAATATTGATTTTTAGGCAAGGTTACAATTTGGTCATAATTTAAGGTTATGCTATCCATCTGCCCAGAATCTGCATTGTTGCCATCAAATTGAATTGTGTA
>CALWKJ010000074.1 GCA_944381225.1 uncultured Clostridia bacterium
CTTAGTGTTTCAATTTCTTGATAGTTATGCAATAATTTCTTTTGCATAAAAACTCCTTTTTGATTGCATATATTTTAGCATAAAATTAAAAAATAATCAATTGTACATCAAAAAAAGCCTAAATCAAATACCTAAAACCTAGATATTCAACTTAGACTTTGAGTGGTGCTGGTGGTGGGAGTCGAACCCACATGAAGTTGCCCTCGCAAGATTTTGAGTCTTGTGCGTCTGCCATTTCGCCACACCAGCATAATCATACTTTGTAAGTGTAGCATAAGAAAATTATTTTTGCAACAAGTTTTTGTAATTTATTTTTATTTCTAGTTTTGACATTTTTGATTTGTAGTATATAATATCTTTTGAGGTTAAAATGATTTGTGAAAATTGCAAGGAAAGGAATGCGACTTCTTTTTGTCAAATAAAAATAAACGGCAAAATAGTTCAAAAATATTTATGCGGTCAGTGTCGTTCAGTTTTAGTTAGTGATGATGAAATTTCTGTGAATCCTCAGTTTAGAATAAAAAATCAATTTTGTCATAATTGTGGTACAACACTTAAAGATTTTATTGCCTCAGGTTATGTCGGTTGTGAGCATTGCTATAGTGAATTTGAGCCAGTTATTAAACAAGCATTAAAAGGTGTGCAAAAAAATCAAACTCACCAAGGTAAAGTGCCAACAAGATTTGCAAAAAAACAAGAGATTTTGCAGTTGGAAGAATTGCTTGATAAGGCCATGCAAAATCAGGATTTAATGCAGGTTAATCGTTTGTCAATTCGACTTAAAAATCTTAAAGGAGGAAATGATGATTAATAGTATCGTGATTTCTTCAAGAGTTAGGTTGGCTAGAAATTTATATGATTTGCCATTTCCAAATAAATTGTGTGATTTTGAAAGCGCTCACAACATAAGCAAAGCAATTTTTGAAATTTTAGGCGAAGATTATGAATTTAGAAAATTAAAAAATTTGTCAAACAATCAATGTTTGTTATTGCTAGAAAGCCATGAAATCAGCAAAGAATTAATTGGGAATAAAGATATTGCAGGATATGCAAAATCGCCAGATGGTCAAGTAACAATAATGATTAATGAAGAAGATCATTTAAGAGAACAGTGCATAATAAACGGTTTTGAATTAAAAAAATGTTATCAAAAATTATCGGACATTGATGATATTATATTAAATAAAATAGACATTGCATTTTCAAAGGAGTTGGGATTTTTAACGGCTTGTCCAACAAATGTTGGAACTGGCATGCGAGCGTCTGTTATGATGTTTTTGCCGGCTTTAACTTTAAACGGGGCAATTAAACAAATAATTGATTCGTTAGAGCAAAAAGGAATAACGGTTAGAGGGCTTTATGGCGAAAATTCTTCTTGCAGTGGATATTTTTATCAAATATCAAATAAATTCACATTAGGCCTTAGTGAAGAAGAAATAGTTGAAATGGTTGAAAAAAATGTTAACAAAATAATAGAAATGGAAGAAACTGCTAGAAAAACATTACAAAATGTAAATGAAAGTGTTATAATTGATATGAGTTATAGGGCATACGGAATTTTAACAAATTCTTATACCATTTCAACTGATGAATGTATAGAATTGTTATCAAAATTAAGATTTGGTGTTGTTTTAGGACTTGTTAAATTTAAAAACCCTTGCATAATAGATGAATTATACACAAATGTGCAGCCTGCGCATTTAATGGATTATTATTCATTGGAATTAACCCCTAAAGAACAAGATATTTTTCGTGCAAAGTATATATATGAAAATTTAGATAATAAACTTATTAAAGGAGTGTAATAATGCCAAATCCAGCATCGGATAGTTTGGAAAAAGTTATAAAAAATGCAGGAAAGATTGCTTTAAAATTTGGAAGCAATCAAGTTGGCACTGAACATATTTTATATGGGTTAACTAGTGTTAAAGAATGTATGGCAAGTAAAATCCTAAAAGAATACGGTATTACAAGTGAAAATTTACTAGACATTTTTGAAGACAATTCTCAAGAAATCGCTCTTGTTGGAGTGGATGTGGAATTAACGCCAAGAAGCAAAGAAATAATAGGAATGGCAAAGCAAGTAGCTATGCAATTAGGTCATAACTTTGTTGGGGCAGAACATTTGCTGTTTGCACTTCTTTCAAACAACAGTTGTTTTGCTGTTAGATTAATTTCCTCGTACTATAGGGCCAATTTAGTGGACATAAAATCAAAATTAATACTATTTTTGCAAGGTAATAACGAATATAGTACAGAAATTCCACAAGATTCTGCAAAGAGCTCACTTCCTGAAAAATTATTGGACATGGGTTATGATATAACATTAAAAGCAAGGCAAAATAAAATAGACCCAATAATAGGAAGAGAACAAGAAATTGAAAGAATAATAGAAATATTATGCAGGAAAACTAAAAACAATCCCATTCTTATTGGAGAAGCAGGTGTTGGGAAAACTGCTGTTGTAGAAGGGTTAGCGCAAGCCATTGTAAGTGGAAATGTTCCAGAGCTTTTAAAAGATAAAATAATATACTCACTTGAAATTGGTGGGTTAATGGCAGGCACAAAATATCGTGGAAGCATGGAAGAAAAATTAAAAGATGCCATAGAAACAATAATTGCAAGTAAAAACATAATTGTTTTTATTGATGAAATACACACGCTTGCTCAAGCTGGAAGTGAAAAAGGTGAAACAAGTCCAGCAGATATGCTTAAGCCTTATTTGGCACGAGGGGAATTGCAAACTATAGGTGCTACAACAACTGATGAATATCGTAAATTTATGGAAAAGGACAAGGCTCTTGAAAGACGATTTCAACCAATTATGGTTGAACCACCAACAGTTGAACAAACTATTGAAATATTAAAGGGATTAAGAGATTCATATGAAGCATTTCACAACGTTACTATAACCGACCAAGCAATCCACGCTGCTGCAACTCTTTCTGATAGATATATAATGGATAGAAGTTTGCCAGACAAAGCAATAGATTTAATTGACGAGGCAAGTAGTAAAGCAAAAGTAAATTTTAATTTGAAGCCAAGTTCTATTAAAGAAAAAGAAGATAAAATAAAACAGTTATCTGCAAACAGAGATGAAGCAAGCATACAAAGAAATTACGAAAAAGCAGCAAAATTGCAAAGTGAAATTCAATATTTAGAACAAGAATTAAAACAATTAAACGAAAAATTTGCTCAATCTACGAATTCGACATCAAATTCGATTGGAGCAAATGAAATAGCTGAAATTGTTTCAAAATGGACAAAAATCCCAGTCACAAAAATCACTGAATCAGAAAAAGAAAAATTAATAAATCTTGAGAATATTTTGCACAAGCGAGTAGTTGGACAAGATCAGGCTGTTAATGCAGTTAGCAAAGCAATAAGACGGGCAAGGGTTGGCTTGCATGACAACAAAAGGCCAATAGGTTCATTTTTGTTTATGGGGCAAACAGGTGTTGGAAAAACAGAGTTGTGTAAAGCGATTGCAGAAGCCATGTTTGAT
>CALWKJ010000075.1 GCA_944381225.1 uncultured Clostridia bacterium
AGATACAAAGTGTCTTTTTGGCTTTTGTTGATTATGCAAAATGCAAAACTCCCAACTAATTTATCAACCGTTTGTTGTATGCAGTAAAGTATATTAGGTGAATTATAAACACTTAAAAGATTTGGCACCACCTCTGTATCTGATTCTCCTGCAAATTCTATGTGTTTGCTTTTTAAAAATTTTTTTAATTCCAAATAATTTTCTATTATTCCATTGTGTACTACACACCAATTTTTGTCATTGCTTAAATGAGGGTGTGTGTTTTGCAAGCACACTTTACCATGAGTTGCCCAACGTGTATGAGCAATTCCACAATTTGATAAAATTGTTGCATTTAAAATTTTCTCAAGATTTTTAATTTCCCCAATACTTTTATGTATATCAAATTTGTTGTTATCAAAAAAACATACCCCAGCAGAATCATATCCTCTGTATTCAAGCTTTTTTAAATTATTTAAAATAACATTTTTTGCGTTTTTGTCATTGCAAATATATCCCACAATGCCACACATATTTATCTCCTTATAAAAAATTGTTACACAACAAAAGTTTATATTAAATATCTAAATTTAATTTAAGACATGTAACATATAATAATATGAAAGTTTGATGTTTGAAGATACAAAATAACTCTTGAAAAACGTTAAAAATAGTGTTATAATTAACTGCATTATGTAATAAAGGAGACAACAGGAATGGAAATAGTAAGCGTAAAATATATACAAAGCATAGCAAATACATTTGGTTATGAATTAAGAGAACAATATTTATATAAATTGATAAATGAATTTAATGATAAAAAAATAAATAAATCTATGTTTAACAATAAATATAAAATATTCCAAGAAAGACTGGAAGATTTTTTAAGTGAATTAAAAGATTTATTTTCATGTGAACTTGTTATTAATGGCAATATGTACTATAACTCAAATGGCGAATATGAACAAAATGAGGTAAATTTTGGTTTGCAAGTAGAAGATTTGTCTCTAGATTTTTTTGGAAAAGAAATAAAATTGCTTTTACCAAAGAGCGTTTCATTAACAATATCTGCCAACAAAAAAGGTGCATGTGTAAAAGTAAAAAAGTTAAAAAACGGCAGATATAATACAACATTAAAAAACATAGAAAATGAATGTGAAATGACACGAAAAAAAAAAAAAAATTTAATTAAAAGTTACAAAATTAATTTAAAAATTATTTTAAAAATAAAAACAATAAAAAAACAAATTTTGAAATAAAAATTTGTTTTTTTATGTTTAAAAAAGAATTATGAAATTTTTTGTAATTTTTTGTTTGCACAAAAAACAATATAACAAAGCAAAGAAACAAACAAAACAACAAGCAAGCATAAACATATTAAAAAGTAATATATTAAGTTAATTGACACATAAAGATATACAATAGTGGCAACGAGCACCAAAACAAGAGGAATAACAACAGACATAAAGGAGCTTAATGATTGTTTAACTAAAACGGTGTCGTTTTTTGAATTTAAATTGGGGAACCAAATATTTAAAGTAATTCCCAACATACAGGTAAATAAGCAAAAGAACAAGGAAAACAGCATCAAAATTAAAAATGCGACAAATGAAAATTTATAAGAAATTGAAATTATTATAGTTGATACAACTATAAAAGGAAATTCCACAAAGAAAGCAAACAAAATTTTGCTCCAAATAATTTTATTATAAGATATTGGCATGCTTTTTAACAAAGATAAACTTGTTCTTTCCATTGAAAGTGAAACAGACGAAATGTTTCCGGTTGAAATAAAAAAACAAAACAACACAACGCAACAAATTGAAATGTATATTGAATTATCAAAAACATTTATTGCAAAATTAAAAATGCTTTTATCTATTGAACAATATATTGCAAAACCCAAAGCCAAAATATAAGCAAATAGTGTATTAAAAATGTACATGGGACTTGAAAAATATTTCTTTGCCTCTTTTTTAATAAGAGATGCAAATGCTGATTTTTTATTAAAGTAGATTTTTGATTTTGTCTTAATTGTACTGTTTAATTCTGTACACATATTAAAAAAGGTTTTGTAAACAAATAGATAAGTTAAACTTATTAAGAAGCCCGACAGAATAAGATTGTATAGCAAAAAAAGCAAGTTGTTTTTTGTGATAGACAGATAATACCAATTTATCCAAGGAAAGTATTTTACAAACGAATTGCCGTTTTCGTTTAGCATTAATGAAAATAAGTCTATCTGCATATAAAAATACAAAAAAACCCCAAAAAAGACAAATAGTGAAATTGTATGAAAAATGTTTTTGTGCTTTAATTTTTTTGAAATGTAACTTGCAAAGCACGACAGAATACAGCAAATTGTTAACACAACAACAGGTTGAATAAAAAATCCCAATAAAAAGCACGATATACTTACAAAATTAATTCCACTATAAATGTAGTACAGAACTGCAAAAGGCACAATGAAAACAAATTGATAAATGTATCCCAACAATAAAATACTTATGAGTTTGGAAAGTATAATTGTACTTTTTTTGATTGGCATGCTAAACAACAAATCGTTGTCTTGTCCTTTGTATAAAACATTTGTGCACGAACTTAAAAACAAAAAAAGCAATACAAAATTTGATGCCAAAACTGAAAATCCAATTAAAAAATTAAAATTTGTAATATTTGCTTCTTTAAGTGAAATAACAAAAGAATATGCATAAAAAGAAGATATTCCAAGTAGGAACAATATAACAAAACCAAATAATAATTTATTTAGTTTGCTTTGTCTTTTTGTAGACGTGTTAATTGCAGATAAAAAATTAATTTTAATTAATGTGATTAATTTATTCATTTTCGCTTAGCTCCAAAAAGATATTTTCAAGAGACTGATTGCCCAAAACGTCTTTCATTGTTCCACTTGCTACAACTTTTCCATCATTTAAAATAATTACATTATCGCATAGTTTTTCTGCAACTTCCAAAATGTGCGTTGAAAAAAATATACTAGTTCCAAGCTTTGTTAAGTCTTTCATGATATTTTTAAGTTGATGTGTGCTCGATGGGTCCAAACCAACAAAAGGTTCATCTAAAACAATTAATTTTGGACTGTGTATAAGAGCAGATATAATTGCTAGTTTTTGTTTCATCCCATGTGAGTAAGAAGATATCTCTTGTCCAAGATTATCCTTAATTTCAAACAACAAAGCATAATGGTTTATTCTGTCTTTTCTATTTTCTTTGCCAACTCCATAAATATCACTCACAAAATTTAAGTATTCAATTCCAGTCATAAAATCATATAAACTTGGATTATCGGGGATATATGCAATATTCTTTTTTGCTTCAATAGTTTCTGTTTTTATGTTTTTCCCATTTATTAAGATTTCACCATCATCAAAATCTATAATTCCACAAATGCACTTTATAGCAGTTGTTTTCCCAGCACCATTTTTGCCAATAAAAGCACATAATTCACCATTTTTAACAACAAAAGATGCATTGTCAACAGCTTTTTT
>CALWKJ010000076.1 GCA_944381225.1 uncultured Clostridia bacterium
ATAAGTGTACCAGAAGCAAGAATGATTTTGATAAATGTTTGGGATCAAAGTCAAGTTAAACAAGTTTCAAAAGCTAGAATGGCATCAGATTTGGGTGTTACCCCAAGTGATGATGGCAGAGCAATAAGGCTAATATTTCCAGCTTTAACAGAGGAGCGCAGGAAAGAAATTGTAAAGCAAGTTAAAAAATTGTGTGAAGAAACAAAGGTTGTTATGAGAAATGCAAGAAGAGATTGTTTAGACTTATATAAGCAAATGAAAAAAGACAATTCTCTCAGTGAAGATGAATATGCCTCATTAGAAGCAGACGTTCAAAAATTACAAGAAAAATATATACTTCTTTGTGACAAAGAAAGTCAAGATAAAGAAAAAGAGGTTATGGAGATATAATGAACAATCTCATTGGACTTTCGTTAAATGAAGTTGAAGAAGAATTAAAAAACAAAAATGTATCATATAAAATTGTGAACAATAACTACAATGTTCACGGTGATACAGAGCTTGTTACTAATGTTACAATGCTAAAAGATGAAACGGTTATTTTGACTGTAGGGAGTTTTATTTTTAATTTAAAGGACTAAAATATGTTAAAAATTGACGCTAATAAAATTCCTAATCATATAGGTATAATAATGGATGGCAATGGAAGATGGGCAAAAAAGAGACTATTGCCAAGGCTGGCAGGTCATAAAGCTGGTGTTGAAGCCATGAAAAAGGTTACTCAAGCCGCTAAAGACTTGGGTGTTAAAGTGCTTACTTTTTTTGCTTTTTCTACAGAAAATTGGCAAAGAAGCAAAGAAGAGGTTGATGGAATCTTTAAACTTGTTCAAACTCATTTGGAAGAAAATTTTGAAAAATTTATAAATGAAAATGTTAAAGTTTTAACAATGGGTGACATTTCAAAACTTCCTTCAAAATTGCATAATACTCTGAAAGATATTGTAGAAAAAACAAAAAATAACTCTGGGTTTACAATAAATATTGCTTTAAATTATGGGGCAAGAGCCGAAATTGTTAGGGCTTGTAACATACTTATAAAACAAAAAATAGATACTGTTACTGAGAATGATTTTTCAAAAGCTTTATATTCTAACGGGTTATGTGATCCAGATTTAGTTATTAGAACAAGTGGTGAACAAAGATTAAGTAACTTTATGCTTTATCAAAGTGCTTATAGTGAACTGTATTTTACAAAAACATATTGGCCAGATTTTGATAAAAAACATTTAATTAAGGCAATAATAAACTATCAATCAAGAGAACGGCGTTTTGGAAAGATAAAATAGGAGAATGACATATGAAACAAAGAACGATGACGGGTGCTATAATTGTTGCTACAATAATTTTGGTTTTAATTGCTAGACAACTGTCAACTTATATATTTGACGCATTTATATTATTGCTAGCGCTTGAAGCAACTTATGAAATAACAAATATTTTAGCAAAAATGGGGTGCTATAATAATAAATATTTTGCATGTGCTTATCCTTTTTTTGCTTATGGCTTATATATTTTGGGATTAATGACATCAATGCAATGGTATATGCTTTTATTAATTGAATTACTATTAATTATTGTTTTTTTTGTTGTTCTTGCTTTTATGGGGATAATATTTTCTAAAAGAACTAAAAATGAAATTGAAACAAGAAATTTAAAAATTAAAGTTGAAAGATTTTCAATGTACAAAACTATTCATACAATGTTTGCGTACTTTTATCCTGCACTTTTAATGATGTTTTTTATAGCAATTAATAATTTGTCTAATATGAGTTATTTGTTAAACGTTCCTGTAGAATATCTGTCTCTTATAGCATTTTTCGCAATTATTTTAACTTTTACAATACCAATTTTTACAGACACATTTGCTTACTTAACTGGCATGCTGTTTAAAGGACCAAAACTTTGTCCAAAAATAAGTCCAAACAAAACAATTTCTGGAGCTTTGGGTGGAGTAATTTGGGGAATTATAGGTTCGTTAGCAATATTTCTAATATTTAATGCTATAGCCGAATATAATGAAGCTTTTGTTTACGTTGGGTTTGAGTTTTGGCAATTTATTATAATTGGTTTTGTAGCTTCAATTATGTGCGTGCTTGGAGATATATTTGAAAGTTATTTAAAAAGAAAAGCAAGGGTTAAAGATTCTGGAGATATTTTGCCAGGTCATGGTGGAATCTTAGACAGAATGGACAGTCATATTTTTTGTGCACCTATAGTATTCTTATTTTTAATGATATTGTTGTAGTAAGGAGTTGTAATGAGTTTTTTGTGTGCTGGTATTTTTAGTACTATTTTGTATGTGTTTTTGGCAATTTGTATATTGCTACTTATGGTTTTAATTCATGAATTTGGTCACTATGTTGTGGGCAGAATGTTGGGCTTTAAAATCAATGAATTTTCAATTGGATTTGGGAAAGCCATATTTTCAAAAATAAATAAAAGAGGCGAAAAAATATCTTTGCGAATATTTCCTTTAGGTGGCTATTGCGCTTTTGAGGGAGAGGGCGACGACGAAGAAGATTTGAATAATGATGTTAAAGCAAAAACAAAAACAACAAAAGATATTAAAGAATTGTCTGTTGATAAAAAAGAAACAACAGAAATTTTAAAAGAAATAAACGATTTAACAACAAAAAATATAGATGAATTACCTAGTAAAAAAACTTACAATAAAGATGCTTTTAATAATCAAAAAGCGTGGAAAAGGTTATTGGTTTATGGAGCCGGTGTATTTTTCAATTTTTTAAGTGCAATTATTTTTTCATTTATATTGTTGGTTTCATATGGATATGATATTCCACAAGCAAAGATCATGACGCAAACCAACATTGATTCTTTGCAAGACAGAACAATATTGTTGTATGGCGCTGAGTTAAATGAAAATGATGTAATTGTTAAAGTAGAAGGCAAAAGAGTTAGCATTTTAACTGGAACATTGTCTGAACACATTTCTAATATTGAAGAAAACACAGAGTTTAAAATTACAATAAAAAATGACAATGGAACTAAAGACATCAATGTTAAATACTTAGTTTACAATGTAGAAGATGGAATAGCAGATTATTCAAATTTATATGTTATGCAACCATATAGGCACACCTTTTTTGAAGCATTGGGAAGATGTTTTGAAATTTCTATAGGTTTCGCATGGGTTGTTTTAAAAGGTTTTTGGCAAATTATTACTGGTAAAATTGCATTTAGTCAACTTGGTGGTCCAATATCAACCATTGGAATGATTACTACAATAACTCAAAGTGGGCTTATGAACTTTTTAATACTTTTGCCATTGTTAGGTGCAAATTTGGCAGTCTTTAACTTTTTACCAATTCCCGCACTTGATGG
>CALWKJ010000077.1 GCA_944381225.1 uncultured Clostridia bacterium
GCAAATATAAGTGTGTTTACAATAAAATTGTGAACTACAAATTGTTATACATTTCAGTAACGTGTTCGTTATTTTTAACTTCTTTAAGCCCTGAATTTTGTCTGTCATAAATAAAAAATTTGTTTTGTGCTGTTATATTAACTTTTTCAAAATCCTTTGATGGCAAAAATTCAAATCTTTTGTTGCCACTTTTAATAAGCACAATTAACTCAAGTTTTTTATTTATCGCAACCTGTGAACATATCTCAAAGAAATTGCTAATCTCATCCTTAAGAACCACAAAAGCTCTTTTATTTTCCGCATCAACTTTGAATAATGTTTTTTCATTTTTCAACAAATTATTTCTATATTCAAAATCTATTTTTTTCATTTTTCACCTCAATGTTTTTATGCTATCACATATATTCAAAAATGTCAATACTCAAATATATAGAACTTTTGTTAAGTAAATATTATTTTACGCGTAGTAATTTAAATAGAATTAAATTGATTTTATTTTAGTGTTTAATTAACTTGCTTTTTTCTTTTTATAATGATATCATTTACTGTATTTGAATTGAAAGGATAAATATGTTAGAGAAAAAATATAATTTTTTAGAAAAGGAACAAAAATGGCAAAATTATTGGTTCGATAATGACATCTATAAATACGAGCCAGAAAAAAACAAAAAAACTTATTCAATAGACACTCCACCTCCAACCGTAAACGGTAAAATTCACATGGGGCATTTGTCTTCATATATGCACATAGAAACAATAGCAAGACACCATAGAATGAAAGGAGAAAGTGTTTACTTTCCTTTTGGTTTTGACGATAATGGATTGCCTACAGAAAGATATGTTGAAAAAATTATTAAAAAAAGAGCATACGAATTGCCAAGGGCAGACTTTGTAAAAATTTGTCTTGACGAAACAAAAAAATTAGAAGAAGAGTTTTTTGCTTTATATAAATCTGCAGGTTTTAGTTGCAACTTAAAAGAACATTATTCTTCAATATCTCCAAGAACTCAAAAAATATCTCAGCAATCTTTTATACAACTGTATAAAAAAGGATACATTTATCACGCAGAATCCCCTGTTTTGTGGTGTACTGAATGTAGAACGGCATGTGCACAATCCGAACTTGAAGATGCAGACATAGAAAGCACATTCAACTACATAAAATTTAAAATTTCTGGAAGTGATGATTACATTGTTATAGCAACCACTCGACCAGAAATGTTGTGTGGGGTTGTTTGCGTTTTTATTAATCCTGAAGATAAAAAAAATGCTCATTTATTAAACAAAAAACTCATCGTTCCATATTTTAACTATGAAGTTCCAGTGCTTGCAGATGAATTGGTTAGCATGGATAAAGGTTCTGGAGTTGTAATGTGTTGCACTTTTGGCGACACTGTGGACAAAGAATGGCAAAGAAAGCACAATTTGCCAATAAAAAAATGCTTTACCGATTATGGAACAATGACAGATCTTGCCGGAGAATTTAAAGGCTTAAAAATTATTGATGCAAGAAAATCGATTATTGAAAAATTAAAAGAAAACAATTTGCTGATTAAACAAGAAAACATTGTTCACAGCGTTTCTACTCACGACAGATGTTCAACTCCAGTTGAAATAAGCGTAAAACCACAATGGTTTATTGATGTACTTTCACATAAGGAAGAATTGTACAATGCTGGATTAGAATTAAACTGGGCTCCAAAGTCTATGCGTGCAAGATATTTAAACTGGGTTCAAAATCTTGCTTGGAATTGGTGTATATCAAGACAAAGATATTTTGGAATTCCATTCCCTGTTTGGTACTGCAAAAAATGCGGTAAGGTTATGCTTGCTGACGAAGCAGATTTGCCAGTTGACCCACTAAAAGACAAGCCAAAACATGTTTGCGAATGTGGTTGCAGTGAATTTATTGGCGAAAGCGATGTAATGGACACATGGGCAACATCTAGTTTAACGCCACAAATTTCAACAGATATGTATACACAAAAAGGGCTAGATGACAGCATGATTCCAATGAATTTAAGACCAAATGCACATGACAACATTCGTGTATGGGACTTTTACACAATTACAAAGAGTTTATATCATTTTAATAAATTGCCTTGGAAAGATTTAATGATTTCTGGATATGTAACAAGTTCAGATGGAAGCAAACTTGCAAAATCTAAAAATAACAACACGTTTTCACCACAAAATATAATCAAAACATATTCTGCAGATGTTACTAGATACTGGGCAAACAGCTTAACTCTTGGAAAAGACACGGCATTTTCTTTAATTGAATTTGACAATGGAAAAAAATTAATAAACAAAATATGGAACGCATCCAAATTTGTTTTAAGTTTTCTTGAAAATTATACTCCAAAAGAGCAAGAGCTTGAAATAATGGACAAATGGCTTATTGAGAAATACAAAGATTTGTATACAAGATTCATTTCACTCCTTGATAGATATGAAATTGCTTTAGCAGTAAACGAACTTGAAAAGTTTTTTTGGAATTTTTGCGATAATTATATTGAATTAGTAAAAAGAAGATTGTACAACCCTGACATATACGGCGAAAAAGCATGCAACAGTGCAAAATATACTTGTTATTATGTTTTACTTGGCATATTAAAAATGTTCTCCCCTGTTCTTCCACATATAACAGAAGAAATCTATATGAATTTTTATGCTGAAAGAGAAAATCAAAAATCTATACACATTTCAAATTATTTAAATTTAGGTGAAGAAGTTGATAAAACTTTAATAGAAAATGGCAATAAAATTATGGAGATTGTATCTTTGGTAAGACAATTTAAATCCGAAAACAATGTTTCACTAAAAACGTTTATTAAGGACATAACAATACATTCACATATTAATGATTTTATAAAAAAAGCTGAAATAGATTTAAAAGCTGTTTGTTCAATCAATGAAGTGAAGTACTATGATGGAGATTTTAGTGTTGAAATAGGAGAAATTTTACCAGACGCAGAATAAAAAAAACACCAACATATTAATGTTGGTGTTTTTTTGTTATAATTCTATCATTCTATGTTTGTTCAATAATTTAATATTTTTTTTCTTAGTTTATATTTGCATATTAAATTATTTTTAAAACATATTTAAAAATACTTTATCATCAATATTTGCTAAATATTTCTCTTAAATAATTAAGCAATTTTAAATAG
>CALWKJ010000078.1 GCA_944381225.1 uncultured Clostridia bacterium
ATTTAGATGCAACAAATGTCATTAAATATGAAAGTGGAGAATTTACAATTATTAATGACCTTATTCTTTCCAATTTGGGAAATTCTACTAATGCCACAATAACATTTTCACCTATGTTGGAACCAGCAGAGATATCTTATGAGTTGTATGATGATATAAACAAAGAAGTGGTTGCCACTGGTGTTGTAACATACAAGCAAAACAACTACTCTTCCAACAATTTGCCTACAAGATTGGGATATAGTTTTAAAGGTTGGCAATATGATGGCGTTGTTTATTTGCCATTTAATAGTGAAACGGGTAGATTTGAAGATGAAGAATTTTTGCCTTACACATTAAATAAAGAAACCATACAATTTACACCAAAGTGGAGTGCAAAAGAAATTGGTTTAACATTTGATGCAGGGGAAGGTGAATTTTTAAACGGACAAAAAACAATTTTGGGAACTGTTGTATATGGAACAAATATTTATAACAGTGATGCTTTTAATAATTTGCCAAGTTTAACAAGTGAATATGTTACATATAATTTTAAATATTTTATATTGAAAGGCTCGCCAACAAACATAGTTTATTCTAGTGAAGATTTAAATAACTTTAAATATGAAAATACACAACAAACAACTTTTGTTGCGTGTTATGAAATTGTTGAAGTTAATGCCGAAATTGTTGCGCAAGACGACGCCACAACGTGGGTATACGATGGTCAGGCTCACAGATTAGAAGTAAAAGAAATTTCTCAAGACGGAATTAATGTTGAATACATTTGGCAAAAGAAAAATGCAAATGGTGAATGGCAAACATTGGAAAATTCTACAAATAGTTTTATTTTGATTAAAAATGTTGCCGAAAGTGGAGTTTATAGGTGCAATGTAACCGTAAATGCAAAAAATTATAATGATACAAATATTTACATAATTTCTTCCAAGTCAAAACTTACAAATGAAGTTGAAATAATTGTACAAAAAAGGGAAATAACATTTGAAGATAATAACGGTCAAAAATTGACTAGCATTGTTAAAGAATTTGACAATACAAACAAAGTCCCAAACGGATATGTTTTTGCTGGAAATCTTGTAATCGGTGAACAAATAGAGTTAATTGCAACATATTCAAGCATACACGTGGCAAACAATATTCAAATGCAATTTACACTTAAGACGTTAAATGACAATACAAACATAGAAAACTATTTTTATAATGAAATAAGTGGTGAAATAACACCATATGTTATTAATTACAATGTAAATGGAAACATTTATCAAATTGGTGATACTTCTGAAGAGATTGTCATTTCCGAAAAATACTACAATGTAGCAACCGAAGATTTGTTATTTTTGCAAAATAATGGCATGAGTGTTGAAGCAATATTTAAAACATCAAAAAATGAAGTTGGCACATACACTTTTAATGGCAATGAATATAAAATAAATATTTTTGATTTTATTGTTAAAACAAATTCTTCCACTTGCACACAAGACTTTACATATGAAGTTGCAGGACAATTTACAATTTTAAATCCCGATTTAAATGCTGTTTCAATAAATTTGATGGGGGTTTGTGAAGATAAAGCAAATATAGACATACAAACATTAATTTCATTTAATATTGAAAGTCAATTATTTGAACAAATTCAAAACAACAATACAAATAATGTAAAAATAATTGCACCAAAACAACAAGTTGCAAATCAAACTTTATATGCCGAAGTTAATATCGATTCAAACTATTGGGTTAAAAAAATAACAGTTAACGATGTTGAAATTAATTTAGATGATGTTTATTTTAACAATATATTGCATTATCAAATAGACTCAGAAAATCAATCTGCGATTATTAAAGTTTACATTACAACTTTGAACACTGTGAATTTTGAATATAATCTTGCAAGAGGCGAAACGATTGCAAATCAAATTTTAGAAACAAAATATGCTTACCAAAAAACAATAGATTTTAGCATTGAAAATTATGGCGCAGTTTTGCCAGAGCCAATAAGAAATGGGTTTAATTTTGTTGGCTGGGCAATGTCAAATGGAACGATTGTTTCAAAAGAAACCGTTTGGATATATAAAGATGTTACGCTTTATGCTAGTTGGCAAATAGCAAACATTGATGTAGAGCGTTTAGTTGACGATGTTTTGTTTGAAGAAGATGTGTTTACAAAAACCTATAACGCAAAAACCAATGTTATTAAATTTAACATAACAAACAAAAATGAAAGTGCGCTAACATACACATACATTTGGCAAAAGAATAACATAAATTTAGAAAACAACACAGATGAAATTTCAGTTAAGCATGTTGAAGATAGTGCTTTATATTCTTTAACAATTAGAGCAACATCAGTTTCAAATAATAAATTATATAAAGAATTTCAAACAAGCATTAATGTTCAAATTACTCCATTGAATATATTTGCAAATACAGTTAGATTTGATAAAGAATACGACAAAACAAATTTAACAAAAATTGATTCAATTAACTTTGAATTTGGTGAAACAGTAACAGTTAACGGGCGATATTTGGGAATAGATGCTGGTAGCAAAATAAACTTAGATTCAAATGTTTGGTCATTCACTGTTGAAGGTAGTGATGCAAAAACTTCAAATTACAATTTAAATTTACAAAACATTGAAAGCGAAAGTGCAATTTATCCAAAAGAAGTTTCATTAAACATTGGCAATATCAATGTTACATTCAATGGAAATGTTTATGAATACAATGGAACATATGTAAATGAAAACATTAGTTTTGATTACACCATAAAAACAACAAGTTCAAATGTTGGAACATACAATCAATTTAATGACAATATCATTATTGAATTAAGAAGAGATAAAATATCCAACTTTATTATTACTATTTCTGGAGAAATAATAATAGTTAAAAAAGTAATAGAAAACATCACTTGGGCTGGGAGAACAAATGTAACTTTTGACGGTCAATATCACAGCGTCATTCCAAATATTATAGAACTTCAACAATACATCATTTTTAACTCTATCACATATTCAAGCGAGCATGAAACAGTAACTTAC
>CALWKJ010000079.1 GCA_944381225.1 uncultured Clostridia bacterium
ACTCCCATTTTCTGCTCAATGCTTTTTAATAATAACAAATAATGTAATGTATGTCAACAAATATTTTATTTTTTTTATTTTTTATTTTATATTATATAGAATATAAAAAAACAAAAGAGAAATGTCTAATGACACTATCTCTTTTGCTTTTAGCAAAACTACATTCTAACCACGAGAAGCGTTACGTTTTGATGATTGTTCTCTATTTGCTTTGTTAGAACTTTTTGAACTTTTTTTGTTCATATCAGAACCAGCTTCCATGTTTTGGTTTGTTCTACTTGAACAATCTCTAGTTCTTGATGATTCCTTGCTAGATTTGTTTCTTCCAAACATATAGTTTTACCTCCTCTTTCAAAGCTTTTGCTTTGACAGATTTAGTATGTGTCAATTTTTTAGATATAATACAAAAAATTATTTTTTATTTGCATCTTGTTTATCTAAAAGTTTATAGTATTCATCAAATACCATAATGGCAGTAGGTTCATCTGTTTCAATTTCAAGTGTCGCATCACCATTTTCATCATCATTAACAACAAAAACTATTGCTTCATCGTCTGCAACACCTTCCATTTCGTCTATTGGTTTTAATATTGCGTACAATTTTTCTTTTAATGGGATAATTGCAACTTGATCAAATTTTATGGCTTTATCATTTTCATCATACAAAGTTATTGGATCTTCATTATCTTCATCTAATAGTATATCCAATATGCTTAAATCTTGTTTTTTATCTTCCATTTTTACTCCTTTTTTTGTTCTTAAGGTAGGAATCTAGTATAATAGCAGCAGATATCATATCCAAATGTTTTTTCCTTTCCTTAGGCGAAACTTTTTTTTCTCTTAAAATTTCTTCAGCCTCAAACGACGATAATCTTTCATCTTCATAATCAACTGGAATTTTTGAAAAATTTTCAAGTTCTTCGCCAAATTTTTTAGTAATTTCTGTGCGTGCATTTGTAGTTCCGTCCATTGAATACGGCATGCCTATTACTATCAATTCCACGTCGTTACTATGTGCTAATTGAGTTATATATTTTATATCTTCTTGTTTGCTTACAGTTTTGTATATTTGGTAAGGATTAGCTGTGATTTGCAAAAAATCTGAAAAAGCTATCCCTATCCTAGCATCCCCATAATCTAAGCACATAATTTTTTTATATTGCATAAACTACCTTAATTAAAGTATAGTCCATTGTCGTAAAATAAGTCAAATGATTAATAAATAAAAGTCATATGAATATGACTTTTATTTTGTTGCTTTTTTAGTTGTAGATTTTTCAATATTTTTCATTTCTTTTTTTACAGCGTCTTCTGTTTTATTCACAATCTCTTTTGCCTGAGGATTGTATTTATATAATAACGCTCCTGCTATCATCCCTATGACAATGCCACAAACGATACCTTCTTTCATAAAAAACCTCCCTGCATATAGTTTCTGCAGAAAGGTATATTTTATTACAAAATTATTAATTTTTCGCTTCCAAAAGTTTTTGCTCTTTTTCTAATTTTTTGTAGTAATCGGCAATAGCCAAATGCAGAGTTTGTATAGCTGAGGTCAATAAAAATAATTTTTCGTTAGGCAATTCACCCAAAACATCTAATATATCTTGTTCAGTAATTAATTTTGCAGATTCAACATCTTTTAATGTTGCAAGTTCAGTCAAAACGCTAGAGCTAACAATTGACGCAACGCAGCCCATAGTTTTAAACTTTGCTTCTTCTATAACCTTTGTTTCATTATTTATTTTTAGGTATATTTTAAATACATCACCACATGTTTTATCAACAAGCTTAGCTGTGCCATTTGCTCCGTGAAGGCCACCAACGTTTTTTGGATTTTTAAATATTTCTAAAATTTTTTGAGTATACATTATTTTGCCCTCCCAGTTTTAGTTATAGGAGACATCGATCTCAACTTTTCTATTACTTTAACAAGCGTTTCAACAACATAATCTACATCTTCTTTTGTTGTCGATTTTGAAAAAGAAAATCTTATAGCACTTTTTTCGTATTCTTCTCCCAGATTCATTGCTTTTAATACATGGCTTGTTTTTAAACTTCCTGTTGCACATGCTGAGCCAGTAGAAACGGCAACGCCATTTAAATCTAACATCATAACAACAGACTCACCCTCCACCATTTCAAAGGAAACATTTAAAATGTTATTTACCTTTTGATACTGATGTCCATTTATGTGTATATAAGGAATTTTTTCATTGATATTTCTAACAAAATAATCTCTTATCGTTTTTAATTTTTGATTGTTTGGTATTAAATCTCTGGTTGCTATTTCTACAGCCTTACCGAAACCAACTACGTTTGGAACATTAACTGTCCCGCCTCTTTTACCTTTTTCTTGAGTCCCACCTTGAATTAAATTGTTAATCAAAAGTCCGTTTTTAACATAAAGTGCACCAACTCCTTTAGGGCCATGAATTTTGTGAGCACTCATTGTCATTGCATCTATTCCCATATCTTTAACATCAATTTTAACATGCCCTATTGCTTGAACTGCATCAGTGTGGAAAATTGCTCCTTTATCATGCGCAACTGAAGCAAGTGACTTTATGCTTTGAATAGTTCCAACTTCATTATTAACTGTCATAATTGAAACTAAAATTGTATCGTTTCTTATGTAATGCAAAAGTTCTGCAACGCTAACCAAACCCTCACTATTACAATTAAGATATGTTACTTCAAAGCCTTCTTTCTCTAACTGTTTGCAGCTTTCCAAAACAGAATCGTGCTCTATTTTTGAAACAATGATATGCTTGCCTTTGCTTTTGTTAGCCATTGCAAGCCCTTTTATTGCCCAGTTGTTTGCTTCTGTTCCTCCACTAGTAAAATAAATTTCATCACTTTTTGAATTAATTGCTTTGCTGATTTTGTCTCGCGCTCTATCAACCATTGCTTGAGCATCCCTACCAAAGGAGT
>CALWKJ010000080.1 GCA_944381225.1 uncultured Clostridia bacterium
AATAACGACATTGCCTTGTACTGTTGTTGGGTGCAATTCGTTGTCTGCCCCAAAACTAAATAGTGCAGAATGTCCACTTTTTTGACTGTCTGTTGTGTTTGCTTTAATTATATCTATTTCCGTTATTGCAATCGCACTTGCATCAATAGTATTATAATTTCCGTAAATTGAGTAAGTTGAGCCACTTGGAACATCATGACTGTAAATTGACCTCCAATTTCTTAATGTTCCAGCAGTTCCTTGCAAATAGTCGACATCATCTGTATTGTAAAAATAGTCGCTTGGAACATCTGAATTTTCTAATACAAAAGAACCGTGAATTGCAACTGCGTTTGGATTTATGTTTGTTGGGACATTGTTTTGAGTTTTTAACTCTGCCCATACGCTTTGTGTGTTTGGATTGTTATCTATAACTGAAAGTTCTGACTTTGATTGTATATTGTATCCATCAACAATTTCAAACTCAAAGCCTACGCTTTTTTCTCCATTAATTGTGTTTGCTGAAATTGTTATTCTGTATGTGTTTCCCACTGCTTCTGTTGTAAAGTCAAAAGCATACTTTTGTTCATCTATTTCAACAATGTTTTCAAGTGATTGGCCACTTATTTCAGTATAATTAGAGCCATCTTTTTGTTCTACTTTAAAAGTGCTTTCAACATAATCAAGTTCGTCTATTTCGCCAATGCTTCCATTTACATTTTGATATCCCATAATTTTTGGCTTGAATACAAAAGCATTGTCATCACCAACTTTATATGTACTTGTTTTAATTTTAAATAACTGTGCGTTTGCAGCAAAATCTGATGCAAATTGTGGAGCTTCAAAACTTTGCACTATGTATTGTGGTTGTGTTTGTTGCTCTGTAACGGTTATTGTTACTTCTGTTGTTAAGTTCAAGTATGAAATTGTTAATGTCTTTTGTCCTGCAACGCTTGTATCTACATTTGAAAAAGTCATTTCATCATTTTTTGCAACTTCTTTAACTTCGTCATTGTCATACGTTACCAAAAGTACAACATTAGATGTGTTAACACTTTCACCCACATAAACTTCGGTGTTTAATGTTCCATCTTTTACTGCAATTTCTACAGCTTTTGGCTTTTTGCAAGCAGACATAACAAGTCCAAATGATATTGCGCATAGAATTGCTAGTGATAAATTGATAAATTTTTTCATTTTTTCTCCTTTTACTGATATTTAGTATATATTTTAATTTGCTTTTTAGCAAGTGTTTTTATTCACTTTTATTTGATTTTATAATACAAGCAAATAAAATTCTGTTTTAATTGTTGGTCTTGAGTTCACGCTTATAGTAATTGATGTCCCACCTCTTCCAGTAACCCAAACATTGTTTTTGTCGTCTATTTTTGAAATTGGTGCGTTATCTTTGTCATATGAATAACTTATTGACCTATCTGTTGTTGTATCTGGATACACATGGTATATAATTGAAAACACATTTTGTTTTTCGTCAACCCCTTCTTTAAAATTGTAAGTTATAACCTGCATTCCATTTGCTTGCATCTTATACGTTGCCCCAACAACATTTTCAATTTTTATTTCTGTTGGATATATACTTTCATTATAAGAAGTCATTTTCATGCCAAAAAAACCTATAAAAAGTATAGACAGTATATATATTGACGATATTAATACAATAATTGATTTTTTCATCACTTTTCCTCGTAATAATATTTAATTTTGCTATAAAAAGACCAAATTCTATAGCACAGTATAGCAAGGGCAATTAATGCAACTTTTATCCATGCAATATTTATGTTTTCCATTGCCAAAAATAATGAAATTCCAAAAAATACGAAAGCCAAAAAAATCATTGCTATTGTAGATTTTGTCTCATTTGGATTATTAACATGCGAACCCGATGTGGCATATTGAATGTTTTGTGGGTTCATTATGTCCATTTCGGCACTCCAAAACATATGTATAAGGTATATTAATATTGCACTTATTCCAAACAAAACTAAATTTAAAAAACTTAAATTGTTAAAAGATGCAAATATAAATATTGATATTACTATAGATATTGAAGTTATTATTGCATGCGTAACCAACTTGGCTGACAAATTTGAGTTGTGTCCGTTTGGCCGTGTTTTTACCAAATAACCGGCTTGCGCTTCACGGGAATATATGCTTGCTATTTTGTTATTTGTGGCCATCGCAAAAAGACTGATTATTAACAAATTAAAAGAAATTGCCATATAGTCACCAAGAAGTCTTGTGCTCATTGCAGCAAAAATGGTGTTTAAAAGCAAAATTGCAAGAGGCATGCAAATTGCAACCCCAAACAAACTATAAACTTCATCACTTGTTCTAAAAATAATTAAGTCTTCTTTGTATACGGCACTATAAAATGCACGCAAAAATCTATTTTTGGGAACTTTGTTTACAATTTTTCTTTTGTATTCAAAAGGTGAAGATGCCATTTTAAAAAATAATGGTTTGCAAATTAAATAACTAAGTCCCAAACATAAAGCAATCAATGCAACTACTGTTAAAAATGTCCAAAGCGTGTTTAAATCAAAAAGCGTATGGACAAGCCCCATAGATGAACCTACTACAAATCTTGTTAAATAAGTAAACGGAAGCATTGTATTTACAAAATTATTTAAAAAATCTTGAATGTCCCAAAATATTGTTCCCCAACTTGCAACAATGTCTAAATTTTCTGGAATAATTGACACGGCAAGCAAGAACACATATATTCCTGCACCTATAAATAACAAAAAAACTGCCCATCTTATTATAGAAAAATTTCTAAATATTAAAGAGATAAGCATTGCGAATATTGATAACAGCGCACCTATTGCCACTGGTATAAACGCAATTATTGCCATACAAGGCAAAAGCCACAAGTAGTATCCAAAAATATATCCACTGGT
>CALWKJ010000081.1 GCA_944381225.1 uncultured Clostridia bacterium
TAAACAGCCATTATATCCTTTTCATTTATATTTTCGTTAAAAGCGGTGTAATTTATGGTTAAATTAACCTTACCAAGATAATCGTATGGAATTTCGTCTAAAAGTATTGATTTCTCAATTAATGGTTCCGATTCTTTAACAAATGCAGTAAAAAAAATACACCCTCGCACCAATTCCTGCGATTGATAATAACAAAATTACTAAAATAAATTTTTTAATATTACTTTTCTTCATGCTGATTAAATATAACATGAATAAAATTAATAATCAACAACGACAAGCGAAATTTTATTTTAAAATAAAAAAACATTATTTTTTGTATAAAACTAAACTTTTTTATGTTAATATTATAAATAACCATGAAAAAAAAGATATTTGTTATTTTGGGAATTCTTTTAATATTATCACTTGGCACATCCTTGTATATTTTATTAAACAACCAAAAGTTTGACACAAATGTTAATAATAGCAGTATGGCTGTTTGGTGGTGGGACAATAAAACCAACTATTCTTACTTGGATTTTGCAAAGCAAAATAAAGTTACAGAAATTTATTATTACGCGTCAACCTTTAATGATGAAATTGCAAATTTTATTAAAAGCGCAAATAAAAAAAATATTAAAGTTTATTGGCTTGCTGGCGAATATGAATGGATAGAAAATTACTCTTTACTTGAAACAAAAATAAATGAATTTATAAGTTTTCAAAAAAACTATAACAATTTATTTAGTGGTGTGCATTTTGACATTGAGCCCCATCAACACCCTGAGTTTGAAAATAGACGAGAAGAATTATTATACAAATTTGTTGATTTAACCTATAAACTAAAACAAAATTATAAAGATTTACATATTGAGTATGACATACCATGTTGGCTTGATGACATTATAGATTATAACGGTCAAAAAAAGAGAACTTTTGAATATGTGTTTAATAATTCAAGCGCGATTACAGTTATGAGTTACAGAGATAGCGCTAAAAAAATTTATGATTTTGCAAAAGATGAAATTGAATATGCAAAACTTACAAATAAAAAATTAACGCTTGGCGTTGAAACACAAAACGTAAACGATGACAGCATTACTTTTTACGAAGAAGGTAAAACTTACATGAATAAAGAACTTGCCACTTTAAAACAAATGATTCCTGAAAATTTTAAAGTAGCAATTCATCACATCAATTCTTGGTATGAGTTAAAAAATTAACTTTTACATGTATTTTAATAAATTATTTGATTTTGCAAAATTCTTCACATATTGAAAATGTATATGTTTGTTGCAAAACTTTTTTGGTGATGCTTTTTAAAACAAATCTACAATTAATAATTTTTCTTCTTATAAGAGAAAATGATTTGCCATTTAAACTATAAACATAATTGCTGTTATACAAACAACTGTTGCACTTGCTGTTAAAATGCTCTTTAATTGGACAGTGATTAACATACATTAATTCTGGATAGTAGTTGTTCATAATAAATAATTGGGCTCCAGAATTTTTTATATTAGAATAATCAAAATCTTCTATGCTTAAAAGAATTTTTTTGTATCCTAGCGATGAATAAAAATTTATGGAATGTGAATTAACAACATTAAGTCCAGTTCCTATTATTGTTTTTGCAGGTTTAACAAAATTAAGTGCATAATAGTTATTTGCGCAAACTCCCCAATTTTTACAAAATTTTATGATTTCCTGCAATTTTTTTATTTCCTGATGAGTAGCCATTATTGGACAATTTAAAAAAATGCTGTAATTTTTAAATTTTTCGTATTCTAATTTTATAATATCTAATTTATATTCACTTGGTTGATAAATGTATAGTTCATATTTTTTATTTAACAAATAAATATCCTTTAAATTATTAATCACCACCATTTTACTTTTTGTTTTTTCTTCGTTGACAAAATTTAAATTGGTGTTTTTTTCAAATTTCACACACTGTAAATTATTGCGTTTTTCATAATCTGCAATGATTTGTTTTCTTAACAACTCTATTGCATTTCTTCTTAAATTATTCAATACTGATTTTGCAATAAACACATCATCTAAACAGCAATCAAAATTTTGCAAAAAAAATTCATCGCCCATTTTAGATATTTGCAGTTTGCACATATCTTTAGAAGTTGAACATGTTTTAGAATTTTCCAATGTTTCATTTCCAAACACTGTAATCGATGAAAAGTTCGTCGTTAAAGTCAGTTGTGGTTTTTGATTTACTCTTGCAATAAAAGTTGCTTCTACATTTACTCTTCTTTTTGCATTTTTAATTTGTAATTCATTTTCGCCGTCAACAATAAGCCTAACTTCACAACCTTTATCTACAGCGTTTTTTGTTGTAATTCTATATGTGTCACTACTTATTTGTTTTATGTCTTTAACTGTTATAGTTGCCAATTCTCTATCATTTTTTAAGCATTTTATAACGTCTTCTTTTTTTAATTTATAATTAGTTTTTACAAAAATCTCATTAAACTTTTTGCCATTGTTAACTTTGTCAATTTTGCCAATATGTATGCCTATATGGCTTGGAGTTTTATCGTATATTACTGAATTATCATAAAAATATCCTTCAACATAATCGCCTCTGTTAAAAGATTTTTTTAAATTTGTTATGTCGTCTTGGCTATACACAAAATTATTTTCTATAATTTTTTTATAAGTTCGCACGCATTGTCCTACATATGCCTGCCTTCTTGCACGTCCCTCAATTTTGAAACTTGTTATCCCAGCGTCAACAAGTTGTTTTAAACGCTTTGCTAAACATATGTCTTTTGCACTTAACAAATATCCTTTTTTAACTTTTTCATTATTTGACAATTCATAATTTAATCTGCAAAATTGTTTGCATTCTCCTCTGTTTCCACTACTTTTTGCAAG
>CALWKJ010000082.1 GCA_944381225.1 uncultured Clostridia bacterium
TTGGTTCGATTCCAATCACTAGCTCCAAAAAAATAGGCTGTAAGCCTTTATTTAAAAGACATTCAAGCATTTTTTGTTTGAATGTCTTTTTTTTTGTGATTTTATGCAATATTTTTAAATAGTTGTGTCAAAATTGTGACAAAATTTTAACTCTATATTATGTAATATTAATTTTTATAATTTTAATATAACTATAAATTAATTTACACATTTAAATATTGCTTAAATTCCATTAGCAATATAAATTTTATGGCTAAACAAACTAATATTTTATTTAACCAATTTGTTGGTAAATTATGAATTTTTATTTGTTCAATTCCTTTGTTCAAAAATTTAAAAATCGTAAAAAATAAAATTGAACCATTATGTTGTTAAAAAATCGTTTTTGCTAATTTGTTGGCATCTTTTTAACTAAAGTCGTTTGGCATAATAGTTTTTAAGTTTGAATTAATAGAAATTTTTTAAGGTGATAATAATAACACATTTTAATTTTTTATAATATTTAAACAAAATTATTGACAAGCATAATATTTTTTAGTATTATTAAAAAGCATGATACATGCGCAAGGGTAGGTTGCAGAGCGGTCAAATGCAACGGACTGTAAATCCGTCGGCTTCGCCTTCGATGGTTCGAATCCATCCCTGCCCACCAAAAAATCCTACAAATGTAGGATTTTTTTATTTGCTAGTTATAATCTTTCAATTTTAGGTGGAACATTTGGTTTTGTTACGTTTATTTTTTCATTTTCTACTTCATTGTTAACTTTATTTTCAGCGTTAGGTATGCATATTTTTTTATGACAATAAGGGCATGTAAAATTGGTTTCACAATCATCACTTAATTGATTATCGTTATTTTCTGGAATTGTCATATAAGTATCAACATTTGAATAACTTCCAAAAGTATCAATGTTTGGCATGTAAGGATTGTAATTTGAATATGGAGAATAACCAAAGCCACCACTATAGTATCCATAGCCATAATTGCCACCCCAATAAGGATTTCTGAAGTACGGATTATTCATGCCATTTCTATAAAATGGATTTGATGTTCCTTGCCCATAATTATAATAAGGATTTGCCGGATATGAATTATAGTCTTTTTGCGACTTGTTGTTATTAACTTTTTTATTTGGCAAATTTGCATTTTTATAAGTATCTATATTTGACCATGTTTTTTTTGTATTATTACTTTGTTTAAGATTTTCATTTAAAATGAAATCAAGTTCATCCAAATTATAATTAATATTATTTAAATGTCTATTTTCATTTTGCAAACATGCCACATAATCACACATTGCATTGTAAAATGAATCTGACATTGTATCGCTTTCTTGATAATTTTTAACTACTTTTTCATTTGTTAAAATTATATCATCTTTTTTTAATTCTAATTGATTTAAGCTGAGTAATAATTTACTACAAATATCAAGTAATTTATTATTTATATCTTTATCAAATACTATATTTTCTTCGTCATATTTTTCACAAAGATTAACAATGTTATTTGATTTTAAATTTATATACGAGTAGAGTGTTTTTACGTTGTTGTCATAATAATATGCTTCTTGAGAAATTTGAGCAAATTTATTTGGCATATTATTAATGTCAATGTCATTTGCATATAAACTTGTAAAAGTTGCTCCATCGTATCCCGTGCCTTCATTTATATCTTTTTCATTATTTTTGTAGTCAACTATTTGATGTTTTGAGATAGTACCTTTTACAAAATTATTATTAAAACCGTCATATTCAGAATTTATGCTCGATACATAATTTTGTATTTTTAAACTAGTTTCTTTTATGCTATTTAAGGTTTTTTGACTAAAATCTTGACATGCAATTAAACAGAAAGAACACAATATTAATACTAAAATTAATAATTTTTTCATTATTCCTCCTACTTTTATTTTTTGCAAACATAATATTTTTATGTATGCTGTTTAATAAAAACAAAAATGGAAATAAACAATTTGGAGGCAAAATGGAAGACAAAGTAAGGAATCAAAGATACAATTCTTATGTAGAAGCAAAAATAGCAAAAACTCACGCATGGCCAAGTTTATTTAATTCTTTTTGGGTTGGAGGTTTAATTTGCACTTTAGGGCAATTATTTAATGATATCCTTCTTTATTCATTTCCAAATATGTCAACACAAAGTGCTTGGGCATTCACTTTAATATTTTTAATATTTTTAGCATCTTTTTTAACTGGAATAGGGGTTTTTGATAAATTAGGCGCTTTTGCCGGAGCAGGAACTATAGTTCCAATCACAGGTTTTTCAAATTCAATAACAAGTCCCGCTTTGGAGTTTAAAAACGAAGGCATTATATTTGGTATGTGTGCCAAAATGTTCATCATTGCTGGACCGGTTATTGTTTGTGGAACGGTTGCAAGCATGATTGTAGGACTTATATATTTGTTTATTTAATAAGTTGCTATTAAAATCTCAATAATTTAATATTTTATTTATTTTATAAAATATTAAAATAATTTTTATTTATTTAATTTTTAAACATGATATAAAATAAGTCTATTTTTAACTTTAATATAAATTACAATGTTTACACTTTACTTTAGTTATATTATAAAAAATAATTATAGTTAATAAATTTTATAAGAAAGGTTATTTATTAAAAAATTGTTGACAGAATTTATATAATGATATAAATTCATTATAA
>CALWKJ010000083.1 GCA_944381225.1 uncultured Clostridia bacterium
AATTTAATAATGACAGTGTTAAAAATTGTAATACTTTCTAATAATCCAATCTACCAAATTCTTTTTTGTGTTAAATAAATTTTATGTATAAAGATATCAAAATTCTTGCTATTTAAGATATCATAATTCTTGTTATGTTGTAAGAAGTGCTATGTATTGCATAATACCCTATTTGAAATGTTTGCATAGTACTATGTTGTAGTCCCCTACCCTGCACTCAAGATTATGTCTTTATTTTGATAAATGCTGATAAATAAAGGGATTTACGAGTTATGATATCACAATTCTTGCAAGAAAAACAATATCAAAATGATATCACAATTCTTGTTGTGGTATAATATTATATTTCTTGTTATGATATCACAATTCTTGCAAGAAAAACAATATCACAATGATATCACAATTCTTGTTTTCTTAAATGTGTGTAATAATAAAAAATGATATCAAAATTCTTGCAAAAAAAGATATTATAATTCTTGCAATTTATGATATCACAATTCTTGTATATTATGATATCATTATTCTTGTTAATAGTGATATCACAATTCTTGTTAAAGGTGATATCATAAGTCTTGTGAAAAAATTGCTATAATGGAATCATAATTTATATTTGTTGTATTCTTATGGTTATGCTTTTTATCTAAAATGATTTTGTAATTGATATCAAAATTCTTGCAAGAAAAATAATATCAAAATGATATCATAATTCTTGTTATTTGCTTGACTTGTTCTTATAACTTTATTATAATAAAAATAGCTAAATAATCAAATTAAGGAGATTTTTATGAATATTATCGCTTTTATAAACCAAAAAGGTGGAGTAGGGAAGTCAACTATAACTATGAATATGGCTTCTTATTTAACAAACAAAGGCAAAAAAGTTTTAACTATTGACCTTGACCCACAAGGAAACACATCACAAGCTTATGGAATTGACACGAGTGGCAAAGCAACACTTAGGGAAGTCTTGTTGGGGGAAATCCCTATAAATAAAGCTATATATGGAACAAGGTACGGCTATATGATACCTTCTGATATTGCATTAGGACATAGTGAAAGACAAATTGCAGGGGCATTAGGGTGCGAAACATTGCTAAAAAAAGCGATAAATCCATTTTTTAAAGCTATAAAAGGTACTGATATGGATTTAGACTATGTATTAATTGATTGTCCACCGGCTTTTAATGTATTTACTTATAATGCCTTAAATATTGCTACAGATGTTGTTCTTCCTTGTAGGGCAGATGAATGGTCATATCAAGCTGTTCAGCAATTTTTAGTCATAAAACAGCAAATGATTGATTCATTTGATAAAGATTTCAATATTGCAGGAGTTATTATTAATCAATTTCAAAGTAATATTACAACTCAAAAAACTTATTATGAAAGATTTAAAGATTTTTGCAAAGAAGAAAACATAAATTTTATATCTCAAACTATCAGACAAAGTACTGATATAAATACAGCAATAGCGAATTCACAAAGTGTATTCGATTACAAGCCAAAAAGTTTATCAGCACAAGATATGGAAAAAGCATTAGTAAATATTTTAGAAAATATAAAAGGAGATAAATAATGGCATTTATAGATACGAAGAGATTACCCAATGCTCAAACCGGGAACATTTTAAATTCTCAAAGAAAAGCTCAAGAATCTGTTAAGGCTGACCCATTTGCGAACTTAAATCTAGATGCTATAGAAGTAAATGAAAACAAAAAAATATATCAAAATCGAGTAAACAGTTCTTTCGAAAAAACTTTAACAGGTACGACACAAGCCAAAGAAAGACCACAGTCAACTATTCAAAGAAACAGCGAGAGAAAGACTATAAACGGAAGAACATTAAAGACAACAAAAAACGGAAATACTTACACTTATGAAGATGTTTATAATCATAAAGATGAAGTTACTTTGAAGAAAGAAGATACCGTTAAATATTTATTAAGACTTCCTGCAGGATTTAAAAGGCAATTAGAACTAATTGCGAAACAAGAAGGTTATTCATTTAATCAATTAATTTTAAGAGCTGTTAGGCAGTATATTAGCAATAAATAGGAGTATGTGTAGATGGGCGAATTAGATTTATCTAATATCAAAACGATAATTCAGTCATTGAAAGATGGAATTAAAGAATATAGGGATTCTGATAAATTCAAAGAAATGCTTGATACAATGGCAAAATTTTATAGATATTCTTATGGGAATATGATTTTGATTATGAGCCAACGACCAACTGCAACTTATTGTGGTTCAATGAAATTTTGGAATTCAATGGGAAGGTATGTTAAAAGGGGAGAGAAGGGTATAAAAATTATTTGTCCTGCTCCTTACATACAAACGGTAGAATTAGCAGACAACAAAGGAAGACTTATTCTAGATGAAAATGGAAAGCCAAAAACAAAAGAAGAATTGATAATGTCTTTTAAAGTTGGTAATACATTTGATATATCTCAAACTTACGGGAAAGAGCTTAATTTAGGTTGTAAAGAAC
Organism: uncultured Clostridia bacterium; assembly: GCA_944381225.1. GTDB lineage: Bacteria > Bacillota > Clostridia > Christensenellales > UBA1242 > UBA5893. Next base: position 2,492 of record CALWKJ010000083.1, read on the forward strand.
TTGTAGGAGAAGGATTAAATACAAAAGATTTCTTTGTTGTAATGAAAGAGATTGCTAATGTGAATGAAATAAAATTAGAAACAATAGAAAACGGAGCAAAAGGTTGGTTTAATCCAATAGAAAATAATATCGTGATAAAAGAAGGAATGTCTGATTTACAAACTACAAAAACGGTCATTCACGAAACTGCCCATTCAGTTGTTTTTTCTGATGATGAAACTGCTAAAACATTTAATAGAAGCCAACACGAGATTATTGCAGAATCTGTAGCTTATGTTGTTTGTAAAAGGTTTAACTTAGATACATCTGATTATTCATTCAATTATATTAACGGCTGGGCTCATTCAAATGATAGCGAAATTGAAAAATGTATTGATTGCATTGCTCAAACATCTACAAATATCATTAGCAAAATGGAAAATAAATTAGGGTTAAAACCTGAATTAGAAGTAAAAAAAGAGCTTTATAATTCTAACAGTCAAAAGAAAGTAAAGAGTAGATGTTATGGTAATAGAAAAAATAAGCAGAAGGAGATGAAATAGTTATGAATTACGGAGAATTAGAATTTTATATTCAGGAACTAAATTTTACTTCGAAAGAAGACCTTAGGAAACAATTAGAACATTTATTGGTAAAGTCTTCAGAAGAAATTGAAAAAGGTTCTATATCGACTGCTTTGGCAATTTTAAAAGGTATATCAGAAGAAGAATTAAAAGAAATTAAGGAAACTATCAATGGCAAATAAGAATTACGACAATATTCCTGAAGAATTAAAGAAGCTAAAACAATGGGTGTGTTTTAAAGCAGAGCAAGAGATAAAAGCAGATGGGTCTATTCATTTTGTCAAAAGATTAATTAATCCTTATAATGGGAAATGGGCAAGGGTAACAGAACCAACAGATTGGGCTTTTTTTTCGATTGCTAAAAAACAAATGCAAAAATACAATTGTGATGGATTAGCTTTTTGCCTAACAAAAATTAAAGGCGAAAATATTAGGAATGATATATTTTGTATAGATTTAGATAAAGTTCTTGAAGAAAGTGAAAAGATAGAATTTACTCATTTTGAATCTTATAAAATATATGAAATGTTTAAGGGGAAAACTTATATTGAGTATTCAATGAGTGGTCGTGGTTTACATATTTTAGGATTTGGCAATTTAGACAAAGATTCAAGAAATAGAAAAGATGTAATAGAAATGTATGATTGTTCCCGTTTTATGAGTCTTACAGGAGATACAACACCTGATTCAACTAATTTCTTAGGACAAGTTGAATCAGAACTTAAGAAGGCAAATGAAAAGTATGTGGGAAAGATAGTTCCTATATCTGTTAAAGTTAACAGGGGAGAATTGTCCGAGTCAGATGCTGAGTTAATTGAAAAGATAAGAAATTCAAAACAGGGTAGTAAGTTTTCAGATTTATTTGATAGGGGTATTGGTTCTGCAAACGATAATAGTGCGAATGATTTCGCTTTATGTCGAATTTTAGCTTTTTGGACTCGCAATGATGCTAGTAGAATTGATTCTATATTTAGACAAAGTGCGTTAATGAGACCTAAATGGGATAAAATTCACGGTTCGCAAACTTATGGACAATTGACAATTCAAAATGCTATAGCTTCCGGTGGGGCAACAAGGTTTTCTAAGAAGTAATATCAAGAATGGAGATGGTATATAATCATCTCTTTTTTTGTGTCGAAAATTTTCCTAACCAACCGACCCTAAATTTTTCTATTTATAAGATTGTAATTAGTTATGTATGCCCAATTATACTCGCCCCATAAAAAAGCAAGTGTAAAATGCACGATAAATTCTTATCGCACTTGCTTTTTTATTTCCTTTGCTCGTATTTCTTGGGCATACATAAATTGAGTTGGCTATTTGATTTGTGTATTCCTGTAAGGCTATACCAATAGGGTAGCAGGGATAAAAGGAGATTTTATGAGCCATTTTTCAGTTGGAGTTATTACAAAAGGTAAACCTTGTGATGGGGAAATTGAAGAAATCTTAAGACCATTTTGTGAGTGTTATGAAGAAGGGTGGAATGAAGAATTTTTTGAATATGAACAAAGTGAAGATAATCCCGAAGATGGATATTATTATAATCCAAATGCGAAATGGGATTGGTTTGTAATCGGTGGAAGATGGGCAGGATTGATAAGAACAAAATCACAGGACAAGCAAGCTGTTTTTGGAGATGTGTCGTGGGTTTGGGAAGATAAAGACCCATACGAAAGTAAAGAACCGGGTATATATAAAGTTGATAGTTGTAGAATAAAAGATATAATTACAACTAACAAAGAAGAATACAATAGGGGACTTCGCTTTTGGGAACTTGTAGTTGAAGGACAAGAACCACTTGATGAAGAAGAACAAGAGATAAAGAAGTTCGTATTTCATAGACCTGAATATTATTTACAGACTTATAAAACAAAAGAAAATTATGCAAAAGCAAGAAGCGAATTTTCTACCTATGCAGTAGTTAAAGATGGAGAATGGTTAGAACCGGGCGAAATGGGGTGGTTTGGAGTTTCTTTTGCAACACCCGAACAAGAAGAGAAATGGAATAAAGAATACTACAAGTTGGTTTTTGAAGATGCCGAAAATGATGATTATTTAACTATTGTTGATTGCCATATATAGAGACAGATGGGGTGCGAAAGCACTCCTTCTTGCCCTAATAAATTCGCCTAAAATCGACAACTGCCGATATTTAGACAAAATTTATCAGCCCACCACACCAATTTTACAATGATATGAGAGTTAGCGCTATGCCAACTTGTTGGATAGGCAACTCTCTTTTTTATTGCAATCTTTTCATTCCTTTGGATACTAGAATTTTAATGTTCTCGAAAATTTCACTAAGGCTAAAATGAATGATGCCAATCGAAAATTTAAAAATTTTCTGCATCAGCCTT